>JBEAOQ010000115.1:0-3999 GCA_041164845.1 Pseudomonadota bacterium
GATGTCGGTCGTCCGGTCGCGGATATGCTGGACTGGGTGGGGCTGGGTGATCGGATGAATGCCCGTCCGGCGACACTGTCCGGCGGTGAACAGCAACGTGTGGCCATTGCCCGGGCGGTGATTGGCCGACCCGATTTGCTGGTGGCCGATGAACCGACTGGCAACGTCGATCCGGAAATGGCGGTGAAATTGGTGCGGTTGTTTGAGGCGCTCAATCGGCTGGGGACGACGGTGGTGGTCGCCACCCATGATTTGCATTTGCTGAATAAAGTCGATGATTCGCTGATTATGCGGCTGGATAAGGGGCGTTTGTCCGATCCCACCGGCGCGCTGCGCTATCCGCCGCGCCGCCAGACGGGTGGATTTTGACCATGGCCGAGGTTCCACATGACGGGCCAGCGATCCCGACGTCGATAGGCGAATTGGTGCCGCAAGCGCGGCTGACCGGCCCGATGCCTTGGGTGATTGCGATTATGGTGGCGCTGACGGTGATTGCGGCGGCGACGGGGCTGGCTTTGCGCAATATCGCGGTGGCGGCTTCGGCTGAATTATCGGGCGGGATTACGGTGCAGATTGTGGAGGCGGGGGTCGATGCCCGCAATGCGCAGGCTCAGCGGGCGATGGCGACTTTGCGGGGAATTTCAGGGGTGACGCAGGTGCGGCTGGTATCGGCGGCAGAGATTGATGCTCTGATCGAGCCTTGGTTAGGTGGGGGGTTAGGCGGGGGGTTGGATGGGGGGCAGGACGCCGCAAATGGGGATGACAATGCTGTGCCGGTGCCAGCGTTGATTGATGCGCGGTTGGCGGGCGGCGTGTCCAAACCCAAGTTGGCGGAGATTGCGGCGCAGCTGCGGGCGGTGGCACCTTCGGCACGGTTGGATGCGCAATCCAGCTGGTTAAAGCCGGTATTTGGCGCGATTGCATCGCTGCAATGGCTGGCGCTGGCGCTGATTGGGCTATTGGCGGCGGCGATGGCGGCTTCGGTGTTGTTGGCGTCGCGCACCGCTTTGGGCAATCACCGCAATACCATCGAAGTGATCCATATGTTGGGCGGCACCGATATGCAAATTGCCCGCATTTTTCAGCGGTCAATCGGGATTGATGCGCTGTTGGGCGGGGTCGCGGGGTTGGCCTTTGCCCTGACGGTGATTATTTTGGTGGGGCGGCGCTTTGCCGATTTGGGCGCGGGATTGATCGAGGGTGGGGCTTTGGGCTGGCTGGATTGGGCGATGATTGGCCTGATCCCACTGGCGGGGGTGGCACTGGCGATGTTGACGGCGCGGCTGTCGGTGTTGGCCGCGCTTCGGAAGATGCTCTGATGCTGCGGCGGGCGGTATCTTTGATCCTGCTGTTATGGGCTTTGGGGTTTATTGTGTTTGCGGTGAGCTTGCCCAAACCTATGGGAAAAGGGGCAAGTGGGGCGATTGTCGTGCTGACCGGCGGCGAGGGGCGGATTGATCGGGGATTGGCACTGTTGCGCGGCAAAGCGGCGGGGCGAATGTTGGTTGCGGGGGTCGATCCCGAGGTCAAACCCCGCGAATTTGCCGCGCATTATCATGTCGATGCGGCGCTGATGACCTGCTGCATCACGCTGGGCTATCAATCGGTGGATACCCGCAGCAATGCGGCCGAAGTCGCCGATTGGGTGCGGGAAAATAAGCTGGCGTCGATCCGGCTGGTGACATCGGATTGGCATATGCGCCGCGCCGCATGGGAATTGGCCCAGCGTCTGCCCCCGACGGTGACGGTGGAGACGGATGCGGTGACGACCAAGCCGACGTTTAACACGCTGTTGTTGGAATATAACAAGCTGATCGCCCGCAGAATGGTGCATCTGTGGGGGCGGTGATGGCTTTAGTCCTGCGCAATTTTGGGTTCTATCTGGCGTTTTACCTGGGCAGTGTGGTCTATGTGCTGGGGGCTTTGCTGGCCTTGCCGTTCAGCGCGCGGCATTTTCGCCACTTTTCAGAAGGGTGGTCGGCCTATCATGCCCGCTGTGCGCGGGTGTTTTTGGGAATTGAGGTGCGGATAGAGGGCGAGATGCCATCTGGTGCGGTGTTGTTTGCTTGCAAGCATGAGAGCTTTTTTGAGGCGATCAATCTGCCGCATTTGCTCAACCATCCCGGGGTATTTGCCAAGGCCGAGCTGCTGCGGATTCCGCTGTGGGGGTTGGTGGGGGCGCGGTTTGGCCTGATTGGGGTGGAGCGCGATCAAGGCGCCAAGGCTTTGCGCAGTATGGTGGCGGCGGCGCGGCAGATTTCAGATGCGGGGCGGCCCTTGGCGATTTTTCCAGAAGGCACCCGCGTGGCGCATGGGGTCAATGCTCCGCTGCAATCGGGTTTTGCCGGGCTATATCGGTTGATCGGTCTGCCGGTGGTGCCGGTGGCGACCAACAGCGGGGTGCTGTATCATCGCCGTTTGAAACGCAGCGGGGTGATTGTCATCCGTTTTGGCGCGGTGATTCCGGTGGGGTTGACGCGGGATGCGATTGAGGCGCGGGTGCGGGCAGAGATTAATGGGTTGGGTGGGTGAAATTTGGGTTTAAACGATAGACCCCAGCCCGCTGCGACTAATTCGCTCCGCTCATAAGTCTCGCGCCCCTCCCCTGAAGAGGAGGGGGTTATTTTGCTTTATGATCGGCCCGTCCGAAATCGGGTCTGGCATCATCTTGGCCCTCGGCAATGATCGAGCGGCGGATGGCGCGGGTGCGGGTGAAATGATCGAACAGGGCATCACCATCGCCGACCCTAATGGCGCGTTGCAGGCTGGTGAGGTCTTCGGAGAAGCGTTGCAGCATTTCCAGCACCGCGTCCTTGTTCGACAGGAACACATCGCGCCACATCACCGGATCAGAGGCGGCGATGCGGGTGAAATCGCGGAAGCCACCGGCGCTAAATTTAATCACCTCGCTGCGGGTGACTTGTTCCAGATCCGAGGCGGTGCCGACGATGGTATAGGCGATAAGATGCGGCAAATGGCTGGTGACGGCCAGCACCAGATCGTGATGCGCGGCGTCCATGATTTCGACATTGGCGCCCATCGCGGTCCACAGCGCCGATAGGGCGGCCAGCTGGGCAGGATCGGCATTGTCGGGCGGGGTGATGATGCACCAGCGGGTTTGGAACAGCGCGGCAA
Organism: Pseudomonadota bacterium; assembly: GCA_041164845.1. Lineage (GTDB taxonomy): Bacteria > Pseudomonadota > Alphaproteobacteria > Sphingomonadales > Sphingomonadaceae > Novosphingobium. The sequence goes on from JBEAOQ010000115.1 coordinate 3,136, forward strand.
AACCGGCGTCGGGGCCGGAATTTTCGGTGCCCGCCACCGGATGCGCGGGGATGATGGCATGGTGGGGCAGGGCATCGGCCAAGGCTTTGGCCACCGCCTGTTTCGACGATCCGACATCGCTGATAAGGCAATGCGCGGGCAGGGCGGCGGCAATTTCGCGGGCGGCATCGCCCATTGCCAAAGGGGGGACGCAGAAGATAACCAGATCGGCGTCGCGCACGGTATCGGCGGCGGTGTCGCAGACGGTGCCGACCAATCCCCGTTCGGCAGCCCGGGCGCGGGTTTCCGGATTGGCATCATAGCCGGTGGTTTGGACATCGGGCAGATTGGCGCGAATGGCGAGGCCGATAGAGCCGCCCAAGAGGCCCAGCCCGATGATGGCGATGTTTTGGAATTTCATATTCACCCCGAATGGGTTTAAGTTGACAGGCCCTACTGCTATTTTGACAGACCCCACCCCCAACCCCTCCCCTAAAGGGGAGGGGGGTAAAGAGGAAGTCATTTCACGCCTTCCGCCATATCGCGCAAAGCTGTGGCGATTTTGTCCATATCTTGGCCAGCGCCGATGGTGATGCGCAGGGCTTGGGGCAGACCCTGCCCGGGCAGCCAGCGGGTGATATAGCCATGTTCCATCAGCCCATGATAGGCCATTTCAGCGGTCAACGCGCCGCTGAACAGGATCAGGACAAAATTGGCCTCCGATGGCAGGGGGCGCAATCCGTGGTTGCTTAAGGCGGCAATCGCGGTGACAAATTTTGCGCGTTCGGTTTGGTTGTGGAGGCGCGATGCCGCGACAAAGTCCTGATCCGCCAGCGCCGCCAGCGCCATAGCTTGGCCGGTGTTGGACACATTAAACGGCCCGCG
>JBEAOQ010000116.1:0-11261 GCA_041164845.1 Pseudomonadota bacterium
CGCCCTCTTATTCTGTCCATTGCCTGTAACATGCTGAATGGGTGATGTATCATGCTTTCTGCGTTCAGCTTAGGGCTATAGGCATTATCGCATGGAAGGAAATGGTTTGAAATTCTTGTGACGGCGATTGCCTATCTGGGCGATGCGGTGATAAGGGCTTTTGGTGTTTCCGGATTAAGGGCTTTGTTGAAAATGTATATGCCGCGCCAAATGGTCATTTTTGGATCAGCCCGTCAAAAATTCATCACAATACTGGCATTGGCTATCGGTCTGATGGTCGGCGGTTGCGCCACCTTGCCGGTCAGTGGGCCAACCGGATCGGCAGTTATCAAAGCGGGGCAGGATGGTTCGGATGCCATGAAATTTACCGTGGTCGAGCTGACCGATATTGGCGCTTTGCCCACAGCTCTGCGCAAAGCGGATGTGGAAATGCCGAAATTGCCACCTGCACCATCGGATATGATCGGCGCGGGCGATGTTTTGGATATTGCGATTTATGAAGCGGGGGTCACTTTGTTCGCCGGAAATTCGGTGCGTAGTGCGGGGGCTTTGGGCGGGGCAGGCGGATTTACTGGCGCGGCACAGGCCGAGCATATGCCGCCGCAGCGGGTCGATGATTCGGGCTATATCCGCATTCCCTATGCCGGGCGTTTGCGCGCGGCTGGCCATACGCCGGACGAATTGGCGGGGATGATTCGCACATCTTTGCACGGCATGTCGCAAAATCCGCAAGTGGCGGTGACGATCCAGCAGACCATTGCCAACAGCGTGATTATCGGCGGTGAAGTGGGGAAGCCGGGACGATTGGTGCTGACGACAAATCGGGAGACTTTGTCGGATTCGATTGCTTTGGCCGGAGGGTATCGTGGGGATTCGAAGGATTTGACCGTGCGGGTGGTGCGCGCAGGGCGGAATTTGGAATATCGGTTAAGCGATGTTTTGAGCGGTGCCGAGCGCGATATGCGGGTATTGCCTGGGGACAAAATTGCCTTGGTTCGCCAATCCATGAGCTTTTCGGTGATGGGTGCGGCGGGTAAGGTTGAACAATTGCCGTTTAGCGGTGTGTCGGTGTCTTTGACTGAAGCCGTGGCGATGGCGGGCGGGGCGCATCCCAATTTGGGCGATGCCAAGGCGATTTTTGTTTTTCGCTTTGTGAAAGCTGCGGATAGCAGCGAGACGCCGGTGGTCTATCATTTGAATATGATGAAGCCCGGAGCCTATTTTGTTGGCCAGAAATTTGCCATGCAAGATAAAGACTTGTTGTATGTGGGTAATGCTTCTGCAAATCAGACTGGCAAGCTGATCCAATTGATTAGCCAGCTGTTTTCACCGATTGCTACGGTCAATGGGGTGATTGTGAATGCGGGATTGTGAGTGAATGACGTTAGAGCGGTTTTAATCGACGCCGTTAAGCAAACGCTCGGCTGAATTGCGCACCAGAATTTGCACAGCGGATTCGCTGGCCAAACCGCCGCGCACCAAACAGCGGGCATGTAGCACGCGTTGGAAGGCCTCATATATTTTCATATCAGGCGCTTGGGGCGCGCCCCAAAATGCATCCAATTGCCCCTGATGGGTGATGCCCGGCATCGCGTAAACGGCTTTGGCCAAGGCGATGACCGGAACCGCTTGGGCCAGCGCAAAGGTGGCGGATGTGCTGTTGACGACAACGACGCCCAAAGATTTTTCGGCCATAGATTGCAAATCGCCGCCATTGATATGGATTAACCGGTCACGCAGCCCCAATTTTAGGGCTTGGGCGCGGACATATGGCCCCCAGCCAAAAATTTTGGAATCCAGCGGATGGGCTTTTACCACCAATTTGGCATCAGGCGGGGCATGTGCGGCAAAGCTGGCCAAGACCCAATCTGTGGCCTGTCGCATTGAGCTGAAAGGGGAATGATCGCGGATTTGATAATCCGACGACAATTGGAGAGGGAAGAGAAAATAACTATGGCCATTGAGGCTTTTTAAGATTTGTTGCGCGCGGTTAAAGCTGCGCCTGCGGAAGACATATTTCAGGATCCAGCCGATCCCTTCCCATGCGATGGAACCCGGACGGTGGGCTGTGTAATGCCAATATTTAAGCGACAATTTGCCCCACGCGGAATAAGTGAAATAGGCCGTAGTATCGCGCACACGACGCCGCAAACTGGCGACAATCGGCGGCATTGGCGGTGGCATAGTCAGCGATTTGGCGGTTTCTAGCAGCCATTGCGGATCACGCGGCAGGCTGGAATGACCGTTGACGCCATTGCGTTCAAGGGTGAGCCAATTGGGCCTGATATAACCTTCTTCAAAGACATGGACGCGGATATTGCGCAATTTTGCCAATTGATGCGCGGCCATATGCAAGGGGCGACAATCACCGAAAAGCACCAGATCGGTAATGCCATGCTGACGGAAATAACGGTCAATAAACAAAGTCCAATTGGCCGCACGGCCAAGGTAGCAGGTGGCGGGAGCGGGCCAATCATGCTCATCACCGCCGTTGAAATTTATCCGCAAAACCTGCGCGCCATGGACGATAAGCTCTTGACCAAGGAGGTAAAAAAACGGCCCGGGCGGTCCTTGGAGGAAGAGGAAATTACGGTGGGCGGGCAAGTTATCAGTCAAGATTCGATTCTTTATTTTTTGATTGGTGCCATACTGCCCGATTAAGGGGGGCTGGATCAAGCAGAAATGGCTATGATGCCCTGAATTGGCGATGAATGGCTTTAATCTCAGTGCTGAATCTATAACACCTGTGGGCAGATTTTAGAGTGGGTCATATGACAAAAGGACGGTTTCGTCATTATTGTGCCTTGGTGCGTGATGATGAGGCTTGCTCTGGTTTGGTCATTCCGCCAATGACGTAATGTAATGTTTGGTTTCTGTATTGGGTTTAATATGCAGTTTGATGAATTTGAATTGGCGGGGTTGTTGTTGATAACACCGCAGAAATTTGGTGATGAGCGGGGGTATTTTTCTGAGGTTTTTCGCGATGATAAATTTACTCAGCACGCTGGAAATATAAATTTTATTCAAGAAAATCAGTCTTTAAGCGTGAAAATTGGAACCATTCGCGGCTTGCATTTTCAGACCGATCCTTTTGCCCAAGGCAAGTTGGTGAGGTGTATTTCCGGAGCCATTTTTGATGTGGCGGTGGATTTGCGGCATGGATCACCGACCTATGGCAAATGGGCGGCGGTGGAATTATCGGCGGAGCTGGGCAATCAGCTGTGGATTCCGGCTGGCTTTGCCCATGGATTTTGCACGCTTCAGCCCAGCTCGATCGTCGCCTACAAGGTCAATGCCTATTACAGCGGCGCGCATGATAAGGGCATGGCATGGGATGATGCGGATATTGCGATCCGTTGGCCGGATGAAGCCGACGCTGAAACATTGTCGGCCAAGGATCGGGTGCAGCCAAAATTGACCGAATTGCCTACTTATTTTGCGATGGGAGTTTGAATCTTGCGGATTATTGTTACCGGCGGTGCGGGGTTTATTGGCTCGGCTTTGGTGCGGCATCTGGTGTTGGAAGGGCAGCATGAGGTTTTAACGATAGATAAGCTGACCTATGCGGGGACAATGGCCTCGTTAAAATTGGTTGAAGGCGCGGCTGGGCATCGCTTTTTGCAGGCCGATATATGTGATCGCGGCGCGATGGATGCGGCGATTGCCGAATTTCGCCCGGCACGGATTATGCATTTGGCGGCGGAAAGCCATGTCGACCGGTCGATTACCGGTGCGGCGGATTTTATTCAGACCAATGTTGTCGGGACATTCACCCTGTTGGAAGCGGCGCGGGCCTATTGGAATGGATTGCAAGGCGCGGAAAAGGCGGATTTTCGCTTTTTGCATGTGTCCACCGATGAGGTTTATGGGTCATTGGGGGCGGAGGGGCTGTTTCATGAAACAACCCCCTATGACCCCAGCTCGCCCTATTCGGCATCGAAGGCGGCATCGGATCATTTGGCCAAGGCATGGCATCGAACCTATGGTTTTCCGGTGGTGGTGTCGAATTGTTCGAACAATTATGGCCCCTATCATTTCCCTGAAAAGCTGATTCCGCTGACCATTTTGAATGCGTTGCAGGGGCGGAAATTGCCGGTCTATGGCAAGGGCGATAATATCCGCGATTGGCTCTATGTCGAGGATCATGCGCGGGCGTTGGATATAATTGCCGCCAAGGGGCAGCCCGGTGAAACCTATAATGTCGGTGGGCGCAATGAGCGGCAGAATATCGAGGTGGTGCTGCGGATTTGTGAGGTTTTGGATCGGCTGGCCCCCGCCACCCGTCCCCGCGCCGAATTGATAGACTATGTTACCGACCGGCCCGGCCATGATGCACGCTATGCGATTGATGCGACGCGGTTGGAGGACGAGCTGGGCTGGCGGGCTGTGGAAGATTTTGACAGCGGGATTGAAAAAACCGTGCAATGGTATTTGGATAATCAATGGTGGTGGGGGCCATTGCGCGCGGGCTATGATGGCCAGAGATTAGGACTGGAAAAATGAGAATTGCCGTAACCGGAGGGCCGGGGCAACTGGTGCTGTCGATGCTGGAGCGCGGGGCTTTGGAGGGGCACGATATTGTCGCGGTGGGGCCGCCGGAGCTGGATTTGGCTGCGGGTGATGATGATGCGGTATTTGCCGCGCTGGCGGCGGCGCGGCCCGACGCGATTGTCAATGCTGCGGCCCATACGGCGGTGGACAAGGCCGAGACGGAACGTGAGCTGGCCTTTGCGATTAATGCCGATGGGGCTGGCGCAGTGGCGCGGGCGGCGGCGCGGCTTGGGGTGCCGCTGGTGCATGTCTCGACCGATTATGTGTTCGCTGGCGATAAAGTTGGGGCCTATGTCGAGAGCGATCCAACCGGCCCAACTGGGGTCTATGGCGCTTCGAAACTGGCTGGTGAGCAAGCGGTTATGGCTTCGGGAGCTGATGTTGCAATTTTGCGCACGGCTTGGGTTTACAGCCCGTTTGGCGCGAATTTTATCAAGACCATGCTGCGGCTGGCCGAAACCCGTGACGAAGTAGGGGTGGTGGCCGATCAATATGGCGGCCCAACATCCGCGCTGGATTTGGCCGATGCGGCAATAGCGGTTTTGAAAAATATGCTGGCCAATCCAGATCCAGCTCTGCGTGGGCTGTTCCACTGTGCAGGCAGCGGTAAGGCAAGCTGGGCAGATCTGGCGGAGGCGGCATTTTCTGCTTCATCATCGCAGCGCGGGGCTTATGCCAAGGTTAAGCGGATAACGACGGCGGATTATCCTACCCCCGCCAAACGTCCGGCCAATTCGCTGTTGGATTGCGGGCGGTTGCGGGCCATTCATGGGGTTTCTATGCCCGATTGGCGGCAATCCGCAGCGGCGGTAACGGCGCGGTTGGTAGCAGAAAATGCACAGAATGGAGATGCAAAATGAAGGGTATTATTCTGGCCGGTGGCAGCGGTTCGCGGCTGTTTCCAATGACTTTGGCGGTGTCAAAGCAATTGATGCCGGTCTATGATAAGCCGATGATTTATTACCCGCTGACCACCTTGATGCTGGCGGGGATCAAAGAAATTCTGATTATTACCACACCGCATGATGCGGCAGCTTTTCGCAATTTGCTGGGTGATGGCTCGCAATGGGGGGTTGAGATCAGCTTTGCCGTGCAGCCTGAACCAAAAGGGCTGGCGCAGGCCTATACGATCGGCGCAGATTTCGTCGCGGGCGGGCCAAGCTGTTTGGTGCTGGGCGATAATATTTTCTTTGGCCATGGTTTGCCGCAATCATTGCAAGCTGCCCGCGATGGGCTGGATGGCGCGACGGTTTTTGCCTATCAAGTGGCAGACCCTGAGCGCTATGGTGTGGTCGAATTTGATGCCAATCAGCGCGCTTTGACCATTGAAGAAAAGCCGGAAAAACCGCGTTCGCATTGGGCGGTAACGGGGCTGTATTTTTATGATGCCGAGGTGGTCAATATTGCCGCCAATATCAAACCATCGCATCGCGGCGAATTGGAAATTACCGATGTCAATCGCGCCTATCTGGAGGCTGGAAAATTAAGCGTCGAGATGATGGGGCGTGGCTATGCTTGGCTGGATACCGGCACGCCGGACAGCCTGTTGGAAGCGGCGCAATTTGTCGCGACATTGGAACGGCGGCAGGGGATGAAAATTGCTTGCCCGGAAGAGATTGCTTGGCGGGCTGGATTTATTGATGGCAGCGGAATGGAGCGGGCGATTGGCCGATTGGGTAAGAGCGATTATGCCAGTTATTTGCGCGGGATATTGGCGGAAGGCGGATAATTTTTGATTTCCAGCATAAATCTGCGGCATATTAACACATTTTGCGCAGAGCTTTGCTAGAGGCAGGATTACGATGGTATCATGCTTTTGGAGTCAAGTGGGACAAATGGCCAGAATCACGCCTGTTATTTTATGCGGGGGCAGTGGCACAAGATTATGGCCACGCAGCCGTGCGGTCTTGCCCAAGCCTTTTTTGCCGCTGATTGGTGATATTTCGCTGTTTGAAGAGGCGTTGAGCCGCGCTGGCGACAGAGATATTTTCGACGCGCCGATCATCGTCACTGGCAGTGCCCATTTGCGCCATGTCGAATCGCAATTGGGCGCGGCGATGGATGCGCAAATTATCGTAGAACCAGCCGCGAAAAATACGGCGGCGGCAATTGCCCTGGCCGCACGGCGTCTGCCTGATGATGCGGTGATGCTGGTTTGCCCCAGCGACCATCATATTGCTCTGCCGGATGCTTTTGTTGCGGCGGCGGTGGCGGCTGCGGCTTTGGCCGGACAGGGTTGGTTGGTGGCATTTGGCATTGAGGCGACTTCGCCAGAGACGGGTTATGGCTATATTCGGCGCGGGGATGCGATCGGTGACAGCAATGCGCTTGGCGGTTTTCGGGTGGCGCAATTTGTCGAGAAGCCCGATTTGGCGCGGGCGCAGGGGTTTCTGAAAGACGGCGGATATAGCTGGAATGGCGGGATATTTGCCTTTCGTGCCGGTGATTATATGGCGGAATTGACCAAACATCGTCCCGATTTGGCGCGGGCGGTGCGCAGTTCTGTGGCGGCTGGCCGTCAGGATGGCCAGCATTTTTACCCAGATGCGGGCAGTTTTTCCGCAATCATCGGCGAATCTGTCGATTATGCGGTGATGGAAAATACCGATCATGCGGCGATGGTTCCGGCGGCGATGGGTTGGTCGGATATTGGCAATTGGCAGGCGCTGCATGAAGCGCGTTTGCCGGATGCAGCGGGCAATTCGGTGATTGGCCGTGCGGAATTGGTCGATTGCAAGAATGTTTTGGTCGAGAGCGATGGGCCGCGTGTGTCGGTGATTGGCCTTGAGAATATTGTGATTGTGGTGGATGGCGATGAGGTTTTGGTGACTTCGGCGGATGGCACGCAATTGGTCGGCAAATTATCGGGCGCGGTAAACCAATGAAGCCGTGGCGAAATATGACCGCATCCGCTGCTTTGCCAGTGAGCATGGTGGAAAAACCATGGGGGCGAACCCAATTGCCGCCACCATTTTTTTCGCAGACTGACCAGAAAATTGGCGAAATATGGTTTGAATCGCCGGCTGATTTGCGCGATTTGCTGGTCAAATATATTTTTACCAGCGAGAAATTGTCGGTTCAGGTGCATCCGTCTGATGCCCAGACTCGCGCAGCGGGCTTGGGCCAGCAGGGCAAAGAAGAATGTTGGCTGATAATCGCCGCCGATGCCGGGGCCACTATCGGCATTGGATTTGATGCGCCGCTGGCAACTGCGGCGATGCGCGACGCCGCGTTGGATGGCAGTATTGAGCAATTGATGCGTTGGTATCCGGTGTCAGCAGGCGATTTTTTCTATATTCCTTCGGGCACGGTTCACGCGATTGGCGCGGGGGTCAGCCTGATCGAAATTCAACAAAATAGCGATATAACCTATCGCCTGTTCGATTATGGTCGGCCCAGAGAGCTGCATTTGGACGCAGGTTTGGCGGTGGCCAAGGGTGAGGTTTATGATGGCAATTTGCATCGTAAATTGCCAGAGATTGGTTCTATTTCGGTGGTAACTTCGCCGTATTTTCGGCTGGATCGGGTTATGGGAAGGGCAGGAGCGAAACTGGCATTGGCCTATGCGTCGGGGCCTGTGATGGTGATTCCTTTGACCGACTCGCTGGAAATAGGGGGTGAAACTATTTCGGCTGGAGAATGCGCGATGGCCCAGACGATTGATGCGGTGCAATGCGCTGACAATGCCCTGTGGTTGGCGGTGCAGCCATGTGAGAGGCCGGCCTAAATTATCCGTTAAGCTGCTGGTAATCTGCCATTGTTAGGTCGGTTTTGGTTCATAACCGACGGTTGTGTGCCGTTTTGGATGCAACGCTTTTGGGAAATACCTTGCCGAATCGGTGGGGGTCTGCAATTGTTAACATCTGTTAGGACACATAATTTTGCCCGAATTTTGGCTGATTTATGCAAGTAATCGTGTGATTCAATGGGTAAGGTGCATCTGTTTCGTTGGGCTGTTTGGTTCCTATAGAAGGTGATTGTGCTTTGAGTCTCTTGTTCTCCGCCAATGATACATTTGATCGGGCTGCGATCATCCGCCGTGGGCGTGAGGTTATCCGTCTGGAAACCGAGGCCTTGGCGCAATTAGAAGAGGCGCTGGACGATAGTTTTATCGCCGCTGCCGAGCTGATTTTGGGCGCTAATCGCCGGATTGTCGTCACGGGGATGGGTAAATCCGGACATATCAGCCGCAAAATTGCCGCCACATTTGCCGCCACTGGCACGCCAGCCATGTTTATGCACCCGGCCGAGGCTGGGCATGGTGATTTGGGCATGTTGATGAAGGGCGATGTTTTGATGGTGCTGTCCAATTCGGGCAATACACCGGAATTGCGCGCTGTTTTGGAATATGCCAAGGAATATGGCAATAAAATCATCGGTATAGCGGCGCATAAATCATCGCTGGTGATGGAATTTGCCGATATTGCGATCTGTTTGCCCAATATGCGAGAGGCGTGCAACGCCAATGTTGCGCCGACCACCTCGACCACCGTGCAATTGGCTTTGGGTGATGCGCTGGCCATGGCGGTGATGGATATGCGTGGGGTGACGACCAACCGGCTGCGGGCGCTGCATCCGTCGGGCAATATTGGGATGCGGTTGACCCAGATTAGTGAGATTATGCATGGGATTGGCGAACTGCCGCTGGTGGGTGCGCAGGACAAAATGCCATGGGTGATTTCGGTGATTAGTCAGGGGCGTTTTGGTCTGGCTGGGGTGGTGGATACCAAGGGCGATTTGATCGGTGTGATTACCGATGGTGATTTACGCCGCCATTTCAGCACTTTGCAAAGTGATACGGCGGCGGATGTGATGACCAAATCGCCCAAATCGATTTCGCCAGAAATGCTGGCCAGCGATGCTTTGTTGTTGATGAATGACTCAAAAATCACGGCGGCATTTGTCGTGCATCAGGATTTGATGCAGCTATCGCGGCCTGTCGGCATCGTTCATATCCATGATTTGCTGCAATATGAGTTGAATTGAGGGTTGGGGTGTGGGGATACTTTATTGCGTGTCCTCATAATTTTTCTGCCTATTTTCCGCTCTTTTTTCTATTGTCCATCTTGCAAAGCATCTGGCAATTTTCAGCCCTAGTCTTTCCCCCTTGGCTCCACGGAGTGATGTGGTCGGCTTCCATCTCGTCAATGGTATAATGTTTTGAGCAGGCTGGGCAAATGGGAATTACGGTGGAATTACGGTGCCAGAATTACGGTGCGAATTACGTAATTACGGTGCCAGTTTACTAAATTACGGTGCCAGTTTACTAAATCCACCAAATTAACGAGAGGGTCGGAGTCGGATCCTCGCGTTGACCTGCGGTCGATTGCGTCTCGCGGGGGCGACGGGTTGGGTTGTAGGCGTGGATTTTGTGTGGGTTGCTTTTCTTCGTTTCTTTGTGGCTTTGTGTGAAATAATTCTTTTTTTCTGACATTGCGTTGTGGCGCGGGCGTGCTCTGCTGTTGCTGCCCCTCCACCACCCCTGTGGGGCGGTTCCCCTCCCCCAAGGGGGCGGATTATTGCCCTTTCAAAACCGTCAAAATCTGCGCTTCCAGCCATTGCCGTGCTTCTTGTTCGACGAAGCTGTGGCTGGCGGGGGGGCAGTGGTGGATGCGGGGATCAGCTTTGGGCCATGCGCCGAGGAAGGCTTGGGCGGTGCGGTCGCGCTCCGCGATGAGGATCGCCACGGGGCCGCTGAATTGCGCCAAACCCTTGGCCATGTCTTGGGCCAGTGAGCCGGGCGGTGGGGGCGGGCGGAGCAATTTGAACACGCTGGAGAAGAGGCCGGACAGCGATACTTGGCCAGAAAACAACCGTTTGAGCGCGGCGGGATTGGTTAGGCGTTGGATATAATGCGCGCGTAATGCGCCGACGGGCATATCGGGTTTTGCGGGTTCTTCTGCGCCAGTTTCCAGCGTGTCATCTTGTTCGATGGTCCATGGGTTGGACAGGATCAGGGCATCGCAGCCTGCGCCCGCTGACAGCATCAACGCGCTGGCGGCGTCGCAATTGCCCCAAGCGGCGATGCGGGTGAGATGCGGCATGGCAGCGCGGAAGGCGGTCAAAGCGGCGGCAATATCAGGGGCGGAGGCGCGAAATTCTGCGTTCGGCCCATCGCTGTCGCCGACGCCGCGCCGATCAAAGCGCAGGACGGGATAGCCAGCAGCAGCGATGCGGGCGGCGAGTTGGCTCTGCCCCGCCCAAGCGCCGCTGCGGAGTTCATTGCCGCCGGAAACGATCAGAAGGCCGGTGGTGCCATCTGCAATGTCCAGCGTGGCTTGGAGATTGTTGCCTTCGCAGGGGAAGCTGAGGAAGCTGCGGGTCATGCAGTGATCCCCAGTGCGATGATTGCGGCCAAGCTGTCGGCCTGATCGGCATTTTCGCCGGGTTCGGCGCGGAGCCACAGGCCGGAGCCGGTGAGCATATCTTGGCCGATGATCGACTGTTGGCTTTCTTCGGATTCCCATGTTTGAAATGCGGCCAGGAAGGCGGGGGAGAGCCGATAGCCAGCGAGTTCGAGGCCATGGGTTGCGCCACTGGTGAGCAGCGATTCTTGGGTGGCTTCATGGCCCGCTTCCCGATCCGCCAAGATACGGGCGCGAAGCATCGCCCGCAGCTGGCTATGCGCGAGAGCGGGGGCATAGCGCCAGCCGTTGAGTGCAGGTGGGGCCAACAATGCGCCGCCGCGAATGGCCAAGACATGGGTGGCG
>JBEAOQ010000117.1:0-6110 GCA_041164845.1 Pseudomonadota bacterium
TGCGCCCTGCACCGCCACCGGCACCTGCCGCCGTCACAGCGATGTCCTGCACCGGATTGGCACGCGGCATATTGCCGAAATGGCCGATTTACAGGCCCAGCTATTGGCGCGGGCGGCGGGCCGGCTAAAACCCGATGGCCAGTTGATCTATGCGGTCTGTTCGCTGGAGCGCGAGGAGGGCGAAGCGCAGGCTTTGGAATTTGCCGGAAATTCGGGGTTGAAAATTGATCCTATCGGTGCCGATGAACTGCCTGCTGGTCTGCAACCCAGTGCCCAAGGATGGCTGCGAACAACGCCCGATATGTTGACGGAAAATGGCGGATTAGATGGGTTTTTCATTGTCCGCTTTCGCTAATAATTGGCGCTTTACTTACATTGCGGAATCCAGCAATCTCTGCCCCGGGGATGCAGCCCCACCATAATAAGGAGAGGGTCATGAAAAATCTCAATGCGTTACTCGCCGAGGGTTTCGGCACATTTTGGTTGGTGTTTGGCGGCTGTGGCAGTGCTGTTTTATCGGCGGCCTATCCATCATTGGGGATTGGTTTTGTTGGGGTGTCGCTGGCCTTTGGCTTGACGGTGTTGACCATGGCCTATGCCGTGGGTCATGTTTCGGGCGGGCATTTTAATCCGGCGGTGACAGTAGGTTTGTGGGCCGGTGGACGGTTCGAGGCGGGTAAGATCCTGCCCTATATTCTGGCGCAAGTGGTTGGCGGCTGTTTGGCCGCAGCGGCGCTCTATTTCATCGCCAGCGGCAAGGCGGGCTATGCTGGTGGCGTAGCCAGCAATGGCGTCGGTGAACATTCGCCCGATGGTTATTCGCAACAGGCGGGTTTCCTGATCGAAGTGCTGCTGACCGCGTTTTTCCTGTTTATCATCATGGGCTCGACCCATGCCAAAGCAGCCGTCGGATTTGCGCCGATTGCCATTGGTTTGGCGCTGACTTTGATCCATCTGATCTCGATCCCCGTGACCAATACCTCGGTCAATCCGGCGCGCAGCACTGGCCCGGCGCTGATCGAGGGCGGGATTGCCCTGAAACAGCTGTGGATTTTCTGGGTCGCGCCGCTATTGGGCGGGTTGATCGGTGGTTGGCTGTATAAGACGGTGATTGCCGAAAATGAGTGAGCGTTGGGCGGGGTGAGTATAACTTACCCCGTCTTCACCTTACCCGCAAAACTCTTGCGTAATTTCTGCAATTTGGGTGGAATCACCGCCAGACAATAGGGATTACGCTGGCCTTCATCGGCCCAATAATCCTGATGATAATCCTCGGCATCATACCATATGGCGGGGCCTTCGATGGTGGTGACAACTCCCGATCCGGCACGGTCAATCGCCGCTGCGGCATCAAAACGCTGGTCATCATCCAGCGGGAAAATCGCGCTGCGATATTGGGTGCCCCTATCATTGCCTTGGCGGTTTAATTGGGTCGGGTCATGGGTGGCCATATGGATGTCCAGCAAATCGCCATAGGATAGGGCGTCAGGGTCATAGGTGACGCGGATCGCCTCGGCATGGCCGGTGGTGCCGCTGCATACCGCTTTATAGGTCGGGTTCGCGCCCACCCCGCCAATATAGCCGCTTTCGACATGGCTAACCCCGATCACATCGCGGAACACCGCCTCCACACACCAGAAACAGCCGCCTGCGAAAATTGCCTGTGCCATGAAATGTCCTTTTTATCCGCTCATCCCGAGCGAAGTCGAGGGATTATATAAAATGTCTCGACTGCGCTCGACATGAGCGGGATTTGAAGAATAGAATAAGCAAACAAATAGTTTCAGCAAGGTGGACACCGCCGCCTATGCGCAATAAATGTCGGGCCATGACCGAAAACCGCATCCTGACCGTCGCCGCGTTGCAATTGCCGCTGAACCTTAGCGATGAAGCGGCCAACATCGCCGCCACATCGGAATTGGTGGCGCAAGCCGCCGCACAGGGCGCACAAGTAATCCTGCCGCCAGAGCTGTTTTCCGGCCCGTATTTTTGCCGTCAAGAGGACGAAGCGCGGTTTGCCTTGGCGCGGGTCACCACTGAACATCCCTCGGTCATTGCCATGCAACATCTGGCCAAGCAGCTGAAAGTCGCGATCCCCACCAGTTTTTTTGAACGCGACGGGCATCATTATTACAACAGCCTGGCGATGATTGACGCCGATGGCCAAATTCTGGGGATCTATCGCAAAAGCCATATTCCCGACGGGCCGGGTTATGAGGAAAAATTCTATTTCCGCCCGGGCAACAGCGGGTTCAAGGTTTGGGATGTCTGTGGGGCGCGGATTGGCGTCGGCATTTGCTGGGATCAATGGTATCCCGAATGTGCGCGGGTGATGGCGTTGATGGGGGCCGAGGTGTTGCTTTACCCCACCGCCATTGGCAGCGAACCCTATGATTCGGGCTTGGATACCAGCCGAATGTGGCGGCGGGCGATGCAGGGCCATGCGGTGTCGAATTGTATGCCGGTGGTGGCAGCAAACCGGACAGGCCTAGAATCGGAGCAGGGGGAGGACGGCCAAACATTTTACGGTCACAGCTTTATTGCCGATGAATGGGGCGATCTGGTCGCTGAATTTGGCGCGGGCGAATCTGGGGTGCTGCTCGCCCAGCTTGATCTGACCCGAGCGGCCACCCACCGTGCGGGGATGGGCTTTTTTCGCGACCGGCGGCCCCAGCTTTATGGCCGCATCGCGCAGGATATTTGACGTTTTTTCCTATATCATCGCGTTGGGTTCCAACCGGCGACATGGGCTATATGGCGCACCGCATCGGGTGCTGGCGGCGGCGCTATGCGCCATGTCGGATGCGGGATTGGCGCTGCTGCGGGTGTCACCCATCATCCATTCGCGCCCGCTTGGCCCATCGCTAGGCGGCTATGCCAATGGCGCGGTTGTGGCGGAAACGGGTCTGTCACCGCCAGAAATATTGCATCTCCTGAAAAAAATCGAAGGGCAATTTGGCCGTCGGCGCGGTGGTCAAAGATGGGCGGCGCGGGTGTTGGATTTGGATATTATTTTGTGGAGCGGCGGCACATATCGCGCCGATAATCTGCAAATTCCGCATGTGGAATTTCGCCAACGCGGCTTTGTGCTTGGCCCTATTCGGGAAATTGCCGCAGATTGGCGCGATCCGATGTCGCATTTGTCGGTCAATCAGCTCTATGCCCGCTTGACCAAACGCCCCATGCTGCTTAGAGGGCGGCGCGGTGGGGCCCGTAGCTCAGTCGGTAGAGCAACGGACTTTTAATCTGTAGGTCTCGGGTTCGAATCCCGACGGGCCCACCACATCTGGCCAAATTACCCGATTAGCAATGCAGAATTTCATTCCGTAAGGTCGGCGTGACATCATCGGCATCTGTGCCTAGGAATAGTCAGAAATTGGAGGCCCGAGCCGGAATCGAACCGGCGTGCACGGATTTGCAGTCCGCTACGTCACCACTCCGCCATCGGGCCTCGACGGTATCGGAAGGCGCGCCAGTAACCGAGCGCGCAAAAAAGTGCAATCTGATTCGCGCCGCATGATCACCTTTTGCTTGCTTTCGCTATTTGTGATAGCAATATGTCGATGAAAAGATACCCAGAGGAGCCATATTCCCCATGAAAACCCGTGCCGCCGTTGCCTTTGCGCCGAAAACTCCGCTGGAAATTGTCGAGCTTGATCTGCAAGGGCCACAAGCGGGCGAGGTGTTGGTCGAGATTATGGCCACCGGCATTTGTCACACCGATGCCTATACGTTGGATGGTTTGGACAGCGAGGGGATTTTCCCCAGCATTCTGGGCCATGAAGGCGCTGGGATTGTCCGCGAAATTGGCGCTGGCGTGACCAGCGTGCAGGTCGGCGATCATGTGATCCCGCTCTACACCCCGGAATGTCGCCAGTGCAAAAGCTGTTTGTCGGGCAAAACCAATCTGTGCACCGCGATCAGAGCGACGCAAGGCAAGGGGTTGATGCCCGATGGCACCTCGCGGTTCAGCTATCGGGGACAGACGATATTTCACTATATGGGCTGCTCGACGTTCTCGAATTTCACCGTGCTACCCGAAATTGCCGTGGCCAAAATCCGTAAAGATGCGCCGTTCCAGACCAGCTGCTATATCGGCTGCGGAGTCACCACCGGAGTCGGCGCGGTGACCAAGACCGCTAAGGTGCAAATGGGCGACAATGTCGTGGTCTTTGGCCTTGGCGGAATCGGCCTGAATGTCATCCAAGGCGCACGTTTGGCGGGAGCGGGCAAGATCATCGGCGTTGACATCAACCCCGACCGCGAAGATTGGGGCCGCAAATTCGGCATGACCGAATTTCTTAATTCCAAGGGCATGAGCCGCGAGGATGTGGTGGCGATGATTGTTGCCATGACCGATGGCGGCGCGGATTACACATTTGACGCCACCGGCAATACCGAAGTGATGCGCACCGCGCTGGAGGCCTGTCATCGCGGCTGGGGAACCAGCATCATCATCGGCGTGGCCGAGGCGGGCAAAGAAATTTCGACGCGCCCATTCCAACTGGTAACGGGCCGCAATTGGCGGGGCACGGCTTTTGGCGGGGCCAAGGGCCGCACCGACGTGCCGGAAATCGTCGATATGTATATG
This sequence comes from Pseudomonadota bacterium, assembly GCA_041164845.1. GTDB lineage: Bacteria > Pseudomonadota > Alphaproteobacteria > Sphingomonadales > Sphingomonadaceae > Novosphingobium. Next base: position 4,592 of record JBEAOQ010000117.1, read on the forward strand.
GACGGTAAAATCCAGATCGACCCGATGATTACCCATGTCATGGGGCTTGAGGAGATCAACAAAGCCTTCGAGCTGATGCACGCCGGCCAGAGCATCCGCAGCGTTGTGGTGTTTTGATGGAGCGGGTCAGGATTAACCGGAATGGGGTCTATGCCGCTATTCACGGGCACACGGCGCGGTTGCCGCGATGACAGGTGATGCCCGCCTGACCGAGACTGTCGCCGCAATTTTTGCCCAACATGCGGGCCGCGACGGAGCGTTGCTGCCAATTTTGCATGATTTTCAGCATCATTTTGGCTGTGTTGATGCCGACGCAGAGGCAGCGATTGCCAAGGCGCTTAACCTTAGCCGCGCCGAAGTGCATGGGGTGGTCAGCTTCTATCCTGATTTCACCGATAAGGCCGATCCGCGCCCGGTGGTGCAGCTATGCCGCGCCGAGGCCTGCAAGGCACGCGGGGTTGAATCATTGGTCGGTGCGGCAGAGGCGGCGGCGGGGACACGGGTGCGAATTGGCACGGTCTATTGTCTGGGATTGTGCAGCGTTGGCCCTAATGCGCGGCTGGGTGATGCACTCTATGCGCGGCTGGATGCGGCGGGCCTTGTCCGCTTGATTGCCAGCGCATGACAACCATTCGGATCAGCGATGATGCTTTGGCGCTGGCTTGCGGGGCGGATGATGTGGCGGCGGCTTTTGTCGCGGCGGGATGTGATGTTGAGCGGGTGTCTAGCTGGGGGATGCACTGGCTGGAACCGTTGGTCGAAGTGGACGGGGTTGGGTTTGGGCCGGTGGGTGTGGCGGATGTTGCGGCGATCCTTAGTTCCCTGTGTGGGGTTGAATCTGGGCCTGTCCATCTGACCCTGGGTGGGGGGATAGACCCCTCCCCTAAAGGGGAGGGGGGAACAAGGGGTGGCCTTTCCGCTAAAGGAGTGGGGGGTATGTGCATTGGCCGCATTGCCGACCACCCGTTTATCGCCCGTCAACAGCGGCTGAGTTTTGCCCGTGCGGGCAAGACACGCCCGCTTAGTTTGGACGATTACACCGCAAGTGGCGGTTGGGTGGGGCTTCATCGCGCCCGCTCGCTCACCCCCGAAGCGGTTATCACCGAAGTCACCCAATCGGGCCTGCGCGGGCGCGGCGGGGCTGGCTTTCCAGCTGGGATTAAATGGCGGACGGTGGCCGAAGCACAAGGTCCGCGCAAATTTATCGTCTGCAACGCCGATGAGGGCGACAGCGGCACATTTGCCGACAGGATGCTGATGGAGGGCGATCCGTTTCAGCTGATCGAGGGCATCGCGATTGCCGCTTATGCGGTGGGTGCGGGGCAGGGCTATATCTATGTCCGCAGCGAATATCCCCATGCCATTGCCAAGTTAAAGGCGGCGATTACGCTGGCTTCGGACATCATCGCGCCCTTGGTGATCGAGGTTCGCACCGGCGCAGGGGCTTATGTCTGCGGCGAGGAAACATCCTTGCTCAATTCGATCGAGGGCAAACGCGGCGAGGTGCGGGCCAAGCCGC
>JBEAOQ010000118.1:0-2774 GCA_041164845.1 Pseudomonadota bacterium
GATGATGGGCCATTTGCGCTGGATTTGGTGCTGAACCGGCCCAATCTGTCCAATCGCCCGATCCGACTGGTGGCGGGGGAAATTGATGATCCGGAGGCTTTGGCTAAGCGGATTTGCCATCAGGGGGTGATAATGGCGCTGCCCCGCGACAGTTTTTTTGCCGAGATTAACGCCCATTTCCGCGCCCCCGCATCGGGTGAGGCGGATAAACGGTTTCAGCCGCAAAGCGATGAATTTGCCGATGCCGGCTGCACCATTCGGGCCTTGCAATAATGGAAATCTGCGTGATCTATGATTGCCTGTTCCCTTGGACCATCGGCGGGGCCGAACGCTGGTATCGCGCTCTGGCCGAGGCATTGGCGGCCGAAGGGCATCAGGTAACCTATCTGACCTTGCGCCAATGGGACACCGATAATGCCCCCGATATTGCGGGGGTGCAGGTGGTGGCGGTCGGGCCGCGTATGAATTTATGGACCGGGGGCCGCCGCCGGATTGCCCCACCCCTGCGCTTTGGCCTCGGGGTGTTGCTGCATATGCTCCGGCATGGCCACCGTTATGACCATGTCCATTGCGCCAGCTTTCCGTTTTTTTCGCTGTTGGCTTTGGGTTTGGTGCGGCCCTTTGCGCGGTTTACGCTGGGGGTTGATTGGCATGAAGTCTGGACGCGGGATTATTGGCGTAGCTATCTGGGGCGGATGGGCATTATCGGCTGGCTGGTGCAATTTCTATGCGCGCAAGTGCCACAACAGGGTTTTGCTTTCAGCCAGCTCCATGCGCGGCGATTGGCCGGTTTGGGACGGGTGGCGATCCATTTGCCCGGCGAATATGCCGGCGGCGCGGCGGCGCGGATGGATGCCAAAACCCCGCCGACATTGCTCTATGTGGGGCGGTTAATCCCGGAAAAACGGGTGGATTTGCTGGTGGCGGCATTTGCTTTGGCGCTGGCAGAACAGCCCGAATTGCGGCTGGAAATATGCGGCGATGGCCCGATGCGCGATGCGATTGCAGCGCAGGTGGCCGAGCTGGGGCTGGCAACGCAGGTGGATATGATGGGCTTTGTCGACGCGGCGGTGTTGGATCGGGCGATGGCCGAAGCGACTGTAATTATCCAGCCGTCGATGCGCGAAGGATATGGCATGGTGGTGATCGAGGCGGCGGTGCGCGGGGTTCCGGCGATTGTCCTGGCGGGCGAGGATAATGCCGCAACCGAGCTGATTTCAGCGGGCGAAAATGGCCTGATAGCGCAGGCGGATGCCGCATCTTTGGCCAAAGCGATCATCGCGGTGGTTGATGATGGCCCCGCCTATCGCCAGCGCACGGCACATTGGTATGCAGCAAATGCGCAGGCGCTGTCGCTGGACAATTCGCTGGAAATGGTCAAAGCGGCGATCATGCAACCCGCGACAATCGAGGCTTTATGACTGCCCCAACCCCGCCTCCATCCCGCGCTTCATGCGGTGCCAGCCCTGATATGGCGTGCGATTTTGCCCTGTTGGGCAGTTTTCCCGATAAAAGCGACAAGGTGGGCCAGCAATCGGTATGGCAATGCCGCAAATGCGGGCATGGAGTGACTATGCCGCAACTGGCCGATGTCGCCTTTTTGTATGATAACCGCGCCAGTCAGGATTTTCAGCCCAATAACGCCGGTTTGGCCTATCAGATCAAACAGATAGCCTTTCGCCGCCAAGCACAGACATTATTGGTGCAATTACCCGACAAGCCGCATGATGTGCTGGATTTTGGCTGTGGTTCGGGGCAATTTACCCGCTGTTTGGGCGATGTTATGCTGGATGGATCAGTGACCGGCAGCGATTTTCACCGCGATGCACCGGCAGATTTGGCCGATCGGCCCTATGTCGCGATGGCCAATTTGCCAGAGCATACAGACCGCTTTGATCTGGTGCTGGCGATGCATGTGTTGGAACATGATGATGATGCGCTTGGGCTGTGCCAGCGGATTGCCGCAATGGCGCGCAAGGACGGGCTGGTGGTGCTAGAAGTGCCTAATGTGGATTGCTGTTGGGCGGGGATTTTTGGCGCAGATTGGGATGCGTGGTATCTGCCCTATCACCGCAGCCATTTCAGCGCGACCAGCCTCAAGGCGCTGGCCGAGAATGCGGGGCTGGAGATTTTGGCGCTTCATCCGGTTTGCGTGCCAACGATGGGGCGGTCACTAGCGAATATGCTTAAAATGCGCAGTGGGCTGGTGTTTTTATTGGCGGGAATTGCCCTGCATCCGCTGCAATGGCTGGGCGAGAAATTGACCAGCAGGCCATCAGCTTGGCGGTTGATCGCAAGGCGGAGATGAAACTTTTCTGCTATATGCCGCCCAAAAGCTGCTGGTGAAATTCCAAGCAAACATGGTCAGCGTCACCAATGGCGTGGCCCAAAACATGCTGATCCCGCCCAAATTGCACAGCAGAAAATACAGCAAAATCGCGGCGGGCAGATTGACCGCTTGCGCCGCAACATAGCGGGTAAACGACGCCCAACCACGCGCAATGCGATAGGTAAACGCCATATGCAGGCCATAGCTGAGCGGGGTGAGGATGGAAAATGACAGCCCCACCGCCAACACATAATGCAGCCGCCCATGCGCCAACAGGAGCAACAGCGCATTATTAAACAGAAAGCAAAACAGGCTGATCGCCAGATAGCGCGGAGCTGTGGCGAACAGGCGCGGCATTAGGCTGCGGTGATATTTTCGGCGAATTTTGCATCATGTCCGGCGATAATCGCCAGCATAAAACCGCCCAAAATGGTCTGCATCCCCA
>JBEAOQ010000119.1:0-2673 GCA_041164845.1 Pseudomonadota bacterium
GCTCGCAATGACGAAGCAATTATATGTCAGCAAATTATGGAGATGAATTTGCGTCATTACGTGGCATCTTTGTGCCTTTGTGCCTTCGTGTGACATATTTTCCTTTCTTCTCCGCGCCTCCGCGCCTCCGCGTGAGATTATTTTAGATGCAGATGGCCCCTCCGTCATTTCCTTCGGAAATGCCACCTCCCCATTTGCACTGCGTGAAAATGGGGAGGAACTTTAGAAGTGGATTGGCCCATTTGCACTGCGTGAAAATGGGGAGGAACTTTGTTTGGTATTTGGCCCAATTTGCACTGCGCAAAATGGGGAGGAATCTAGAGGGGGAGATTTTTCGTTACGCCGCTTCTTTCTTCCGCCCAGCTTTTTTGCGGTCGTTGGGGTCGAGCAGGGCTTTGCGCAGACGGATGCTTTTGGGGGTGACTTCGACCATTTCATCGTCATCAATATAGGCGATGGCTTGCTCCAGCGTCATCACCCGTGGCGGGGTCAGGCGGATCGCGTCGTCTTTGCCGGTCGAGCGGAAGTTGGTCAGCTGCTTGCTCTTCATCGGATTGACTTCGAGGTCATCGGGCTTGGCATTTTCGCCGATCAACATGCCCTCATAGACTTTTTCTTGCGGTTTTACAAAGAGAACGCCGCGTTCTTCGAGCATATTGAGCGCATAGGCGACCGCTTCGCCGGTGCCGTTCGAGATCAGCACACCGACCGGACGGCCTTCGATTGCGCCCTTATATTGGCTGTATTTTTCGAACAAGCGGTTCATAATGCCGGTGCCGCGTGTGTCGGACAGGAATTCGCCGTGATAGCCGATGAGGCCGCGCGATGGGGCCGAGAAGATGATCCGGGTTTTGCCGCCGCCCGATGGCCGCATATCGGTCATTTCACCCTTACGCAGCGCCATTTTTTCGACGACGGTTCCGGCATATTCTTCGTCGACGTCGATGGTGACGATTTCATAGGGTTCGGTGCGTTTGCCATTGTCATCTTCGCTGAACAACACGCGGGGGCGGCTGATACCCAGCTCGAAGCCTTCGCGGCGCATGGTTTCGATTAGCACGCCCAGTTGCAATTCGCCGCGACCGGCGACTTCGAAGCTGTCCTTGTCGGCGCTTTCGGTGATGCGGATGGCGACATTGCTCTCGGCTTCGCGTTCCAAACGGTCACGGATCATCCGGCTGGTGACTTTGGTGCCTTCGCGGCCGGCAAAGGGGCTGTCATTGACCGCAAAGCGCATCGACAGCGTCGGCGGATCAATCGGTTGGGCATGGAGCGGTTCGCTGACCGACAGATCGGCGATGGTATTGGCGACGGTGGCGGTTGTCAGGCCCGCGATCGAGATGATGTCGCCCGCCTTGGCTTCGTCAACCGGCACACGTTCCAGACCACGGAAAGCCATGATTTTCGAGGCGCGGCCAGTTTCGACCACTTTGCCATCATTATCAAGGGCGTGGATCGGTGAATTGACCTTGATCGTGCCGCTGGCGACTTTGCCGGTGAGGATCCGCCCGAGGAAATTGTCACGGTCAAGCAAAGTGACGAGAAATTTGAACGGGCCATCGACATCGGCAGCGGGGGCAGGGACGTGATCGACGATTTTTTGGAACAAAGGGGTGAGGGTGCCGGAGCGGGCCGACATGTCATCCGAGGCATAGCCATTGCGGCCCGAAGCATAGAGCACGGGGAAATCAAGCTGTTCATCATTGGCGTCGAGCGACACGAACAGGTCGAACACTTCATCAAGCACTTCTTGGGCGCGGCCATCGGGGCGGTCGATTTTATTGACCACGACAATGGGTTTGAGGCCCAGCGCCAGCGCCTTGCCGGTGACGAATTTGGTTTGCGGCATCGCCCCTTCGCTGCTGTCAACCAGCAGGATCACCCCATCAACCATCGAGAGAATGCGTTCAACTTCGCCGCCGAAATCGGCGTGGCCCGGGGTATCGACGATATTGATATGGGTGGTCTGGCCATGGTGGTCATCCCATTCGACGCTGGTGCATTTGGCAAGGATGGTGATGCCGCGTTCTTTTTCCAGATCGTTGGAATCCATCGCCCGTTCTTCGACACGCTGGTTATCACGGAAGGTGCCCGATTGGCGGAACAATTGATCGACCAGTGTGGTTTTGCCATGATCGACGTGGGCGATGATGGCAATATTGCGGAGCGGAAGGCCGTTTGATTCGGGCGCAGACATGGAAAATTACTCTCGTTAAGACCTCTTGCCGTAGGGGCGAGGTGGAAAATGCGATAATTACAGGCGTGTTGCAGCGCAACATTGCGCGCCCCCCTAGCCGAAGCTGGCCGTTACGGCAAGCGGCATGGATGGCATTATGTGGCCATGGGATGGGGGGCAATATCTGTGGCTTTTGCGCCACAATATGCAGTTTGCTGGGGAAAATACCAGATTTATGTTGTGTTAATTCGGCAAGAATCCTAGAGATTCGGGAATAACTGAATTTTGTCATTCTGCGGCATTGTATCTGGCGGAACCGGGTGTGTCGGGTGACTTGGGATTACATGGGAGAAAATTACATGCGTGCTAACAGTTTCGGCTTTGCCGTATCCACCCGTGCGGCGTTAAGCGCCAGCGCGGCCATTTGCTTGGCGGCTTTTGCGGCACCTGCTCTTGCTCAAGAAGCCAAGCCAGCGGCCGATGCGCCTGCGGCCGCT
>JBEAOQ010000120.1:0-7476 GCA_041164845.1 Pseudomonadota bacterium
CTGCAATATCTATGGGAGTTTGAAAATCATGCGGCTGGCAAGTGTTAACAACGGCACGCGCGATGGGCGGTTGGTGGTGATCTCGCCCGATGGCTTGGCCTGCGCCGCCGCGCCGGTCGGCACATTGCAACAGGCGTTGGAGGATTGGGATGATCTGGCTGGCGCTTTTGCGGCGATCAGCACCTTCCCAGATGTCTTTGATCTCGCGCAGGTGATGGCCCCTTTGCCGCGTGCATGGCAATGGCTGGATGGCTCGGTTTTTGCCTCACACGGCGCTTTGATGGACAAGACGCTGGGTATTACCAAGCCGCCGGTTGATTTTCCGCTGATGTATCAGGGAGTTTCCGATACATTCTATGGCCCCTATGACGATGTCATCATGGCCGGTGAGGAATATGGCATTGATTTTGAAGGTGAATTTGGCGTCATCACCGATTATGTGCCGATGGGCACCAGCGCCGATGATGCCATGCAGCATATTAAGCTGGTGGTGCAGATCAATGATTGGTCATTGCGTGCGCTGGCCGGGCCGGAAATGAAGACGGGCTTTGGCTGGGTGCGGGCCAAACCGCCCTGCGCGATGGCGCCCTTTGCGGTCACACCCGATGAATTGGGCAATGATTGGCGCAATGGGCGGGTCTGTGCCGATCTGTTGGTCGATTGGAATGGCCAGCGTTTCGGCGCGGCCAATGGCGAACCGATGGGCTATGGTTTTCACCAATTGGTCGCCCATGCCGCCACCACCCGCAATTTGGTGGCGGGCACGGTGATTGGATCGGGCACGGTTTCCAATGAAAATTACCGCGAAGTTGGTTCGTCCTGCATCGCCGAGCGGCGCGGGATCGAGATTGTCGATAATGGCGCGGCGACAACCGAATTTATGCGTTTTGGCGATCGGGTGCGGATGCAGGGCACTATGGCCAATGGCAGTGCGCCATTCGGGGCGATAGAGCAAAAGGTGGTATCGGCATGACATTGACCCTCGATCAGGCGCTGACGATGGCCCGCGCAACTTTGGCCGAAGGAAACAGGCGCGGATTTTTGCCATTGGCGGTGGCGGTGCTGGATTGCGCTGCCCAGCCCTTGGCCCTGCTGCGTGATGAACGCACGTCGCTGAACCGTGCCGATATTGCCGTGGCCAAGGCTGCGGGCTGTTTGGCGATGGGGTTTGGCGGACGCGAATTGGCCCGCCGCGCATCGGCCATGCCCAATTTTTTCACCGCGATTGGCCAGATATTGCCAAAAGGCATTGTCCCGGTTGCCGGCGGTGTCTTGTTGCGCGGCGATGATGGCGCATTGCTGGGGGCGATAGGGGTCAGCGGCGACACATCGGACAATGATGAAATCTGCGCGCTGGCGGGGATTGCGGCGGCTGGCCTGACTGGAGACACAGGAGACACCGGAGCATGAGCGGCACCTTAATCAGCAATGTGCGGATTTTTGATGGCAGTGGCAGCGATGCCAAAGCTGGTCAGCTGTTGATCGAAGGCGACAGAATCGCGGCGGTGTTGGCGGCGGATGCGTCGGTCGGCGATGCCCATCTGCGCCGGATTGATGGCGGTGAGCGATTTTTGATGCCCGGAATGGTCGAGGCCCATGCCCATCTGACCTGGCCCAGCTCGATTGAGCGGGTGTTTACTGGAATGCAGGTGCCCTATGCCGAACATGTCGCGGTCACCGAAGCCAATGCGCGGATCACGTTGGATGCGGGTTTTACCAGTGCCTATTCAGCCGGTTCGCTGGGCGAAGATATTGAACCCGCCATGCGCGATAGGATTAATGCGGGGCTGATTCCCGGGCCACGTCTGCGCGCTTCGGCATTGGAAAAGGGGATGGAGGGGGTGATGGGCGTGCCCGAAGGCCATGATCCCACCCATGATCGCTCAATTCCCGGGCTGGTCGATTATGTGCGGGCGCGCAAAGCGGCGGGCTGCGATTCGATCAAATTTCTGATGTCCAGCGATGAGGCTTTCCAACGCGGCGGCGCGCAGATTTTGATGTATTCCGAGGAAGAATGTCAGGCAATCGGCCGCACCGCCGCCGAGGAAGGGGTCTGGTTGGCCTGTCATGCCCAAGCGGCCGAGGCGATCAAGCGGGCGGTGCGCGCTGGATTTCGCGCCATCTACCACTGCACCCATGCCGATGAAGAGGCGCTGGATTTGCTGGAGGCGCATCGGGATCGGCTGTTTGTCGCGCCCGCGCCGGGGCTGCTCTATGCCCGTTGTTTCGAAGCGCAGAGCTTTGGCATTGGCCCCGCCGAAGCCGAGGCGATGGGGGCAACATCTGGGCTGGCCGCGATGGAGCGGCTGATGCCCGAATTGAAACGGCGCGGGGTGCGGGTGCTGCCCGGCGGCGATTATGGTTTTCCCTATAATGTGGTGGGCCGCAACGCCCGCGATTTGCAAATTTTTGTCGAGCGTTTTGGCTTTACCCCTGCCGAGACCCTGCGTGCGGCCACTTGGGAAGGCGGCGAGCTGATGGATATGCAGATTGGCCGCATATCCGAGGGCTGGCTGGCCGATGTGTTGCTGGTGGATGGCGATCCCTTGGCCGATATTACCGTGCTGCAAAATCAGGCACGTATAAGTGGAATTATGCAAGGCGGCACTTGGCGCCGGTTGGAGGAAATATGTTTGAACTAGAGCATCGTGCCAAAAAGCATGCCCTGAGCGAAGTCGAAGGGTGGGAACCGGTTTTTGGCTACCAACGATACGACAACAAAGGATTAGAGCATGTTGCATAACTCAGATATGGCGCAACATGCTCTAAGCGATTCTGGTCTGCCTGCTGTTCAACGTCTGGTCACCGGCCATGACACGCAGGGACGGGCGGTGTTCAAGTCAGAGGATGTGACGCCGACCAAGCTGATCCCCACTGGCGATGCCGCTTTTTTGCTGCTGTGGACGACGCCGACGGTGCCAGCGGATAATAATGACGACACCGACGGACGGATGCGCGATGTCGGGCTGACGATTAACAAGGGCGGCTCGGTGATCCGGATTGTCGATATGTTGCCCGGCCAGCAATCGCCGATGCACCGCACCAACAGCATCGACTATGGCATTATCCTGAAAGGTGAGATCGAGCTGGAGCTGGACGACGGCGTCAAACGCACCGTGTATGAGGGCGGGATTGTGGTGCAGCGCGGCACCAACCACCTCTGGCGCAATGTCACCGATAAACCCTGCCGGATTGCCTTCATCCTGATCGAGGCTCCGGCCTATATGCACGATGGCGCACCGCTGGAACAGCATTTGCCGTGATGTTGTTTAGCTCGCTTTGATGCGCGATGGCCCTATGGCCGTAAACTCACCACGCGGTTGCCCCGGCATCTACCGCAATATCCGCGCCTGTTACATAACGCGCTTCATTGCTGGCCAGCCAGACTGCGCACCACGCGACATCCTCCGGTTCCCCAAGGCGCGGGAGCATGTTTTTGGCCCGCACCTGTCGTTCAAAGCGGGGGTCGGCGGCCAAGTGCTTTTCCGTGGCGGCGGTGCGGATAAATCCTGGCGAGATAGTGTTGGCACGGATGTTGTCGCCCGCGCCCTCCATCGCCAATTGGCGGGTCATCGCCAATACCCCGCCCTTGCCCGCGCAATGGGCCAAAGCGGGCGATCCGGCCAGCGCATGGGTGGCATTGGCCGAAGCGAAATTGATGATCGAGGCTTGCCCACTGGCTTTGAGCAAGGGCCAAGCGGCACGGGTGGCCAAAAAAACAATGTCCAGCTCGCCGGTCAGCGTGGCCTTCCAATCTTGATAGCTTAGCGCCTCTATCCAGCCAAACACGGCAGTAGCGGCGGCATTGACCAATATATCAATGCGGCCATGTTCGGCGCCAATTTGCGCGAATATAGCCGTGGTTGCGGTTTCATCGGTCAGGTCACATTCGGCGCGATCTATGCCGATCACCCTCGCACCCTCGCGCTCAAACAGACTTGCACAGCCTTTGCCTATCCCGCTGGCCGCCCCTGTCACCACCGCAATTTTGCCGGTCAGGCGATCAGCCAAGGTCTTGGCCTTTGTTTTGCCCCAATACCATAGCCATCAAAGCAATCCAGCCAGCGGCAAGGCACAACCAGCCCAGCACCGCAATCGTCGGTAAAATCCCGCCGGTGTAACCCATTATCAGCGGCACGGCGGCATTGTTGCAGACGAATTGCCCCAGCGCGAAAGTCGCCGTCCAAATGCCCGTGCCGCGCCCACGTATGGCAAAGGGCAGCTGCGACACCGCCCATGTCAGCAATGTCGGTAACAACATCCCCGCGCCGATCTGATTAAGCCCAGCGGCCAGCGCGAAATGCAGGGGGTTTTTGGCCGTGGCCATCAGCAGAAAGCCTGCGCCCATCAGGACAAATTCGATCAGAAAACGCTGTTGCAAGTTGGTGCGCGGGGACAACCACCAATAGCACAAGGTGCCCAGCGGCACGAACAGGCTGGCTAGCACGGTCCATAATGTGCCGCTGGCGACATCATAGCTGCCATCGGCCAGCACCACGCCGATAGCCTTTAAGGCATCCGACAGTTTGATCTGCACGGTGTAGAACATCACTGAGCCAAACAGAGTAATCAGGCAAATGACGGCCAACAGCCGCCACGGCAAATCAGCCCAACCCAGATTATTGCCGGCATTTTGCAGATATGCGCTCTCCTCAGGCTCCCAAGTATAGCGCAGCACCAAGCCCAGAAACAGCAGCGGCAGCAAATAGAGCAGAAACACATTGTGCCAATCATCGCGGCCCACCTGCGCCACCACCAGCAAACAGATGATCGCGGTGGAGGAGGCCAGGCCGGTTTGCGCCGCCAGCCAGCGGTTGCGGCTTTCTTGCTGAAAGAAATCACCGATCAAAGTGGTGGAGAGGGTCATCAGCATCGCTTCGACCACCCCAACCACGATCCGCGTCGCGACGATGGCCTTAAGATCATTAAGAAAATAGGGCGCGACGCCAAACACGACATAGAGCATGATCGACCAGATGAGCAGCCGTCTGCGCCCGACCCGATCACCCCACGCGCCGACAAAGGGCGAGAACAGCGCGACGCATAGCGACGGCACGGTAATAACCAGCGGTATCAGCCAAGCGGCGTTGGGGTCAGTGGGGCCAAAAGCCTCGCCCAATTTGGGAGCAATCGGCGCAACAAACAGCGCCGCCATCACCGACAGCGAGATCGGCAGGAGCAAGGCCAAACCGGTCATAAACCCCGGCTTGCGGTCTGGTGTCATTGGCTGCTCCCATCGGTGTTATATCATTGGCTCTGAACAAGGATAAACCCGCAAGCCGCATGGCGCAAAGCGATTATGTGGCAGGGTGTTCATTGATGTGGCCGATGATTGAGCGAGACTTGACCCCGTCGCACCATCGCCTTAATTGGCCAGTTAAATTGATCTCTTGTAAGGACACATGTCATGATTCTCGATTCCTCGATCGCCGCCGTTGTCACAGGTGGGGCGTCTGGCCTTGGGGCGGCAACCGCCCGTGCTTTGGCGGCAAAGGGCGTCAAGGTGGCTTTGTTCGACCTCAATGCCGAAAAAGGTGAGGAATTGGCCACTGAAATTGGCGGCGTCTTTTGTAGCGTCAATGTCACCGATGTTGACTCCATTGCCGCTGGCTTTGAAAAAGCCCGCGCCGCCCACGGCCAAGAGCGGGTTTTGGTCAATTGCGCCGGGGTTGCCACAGCGGTGAAAACCGTGGGCCGTGACCGCGAGACCGGCGCGATCAAGGAATATCCGCTGGGGGCATTCGAACAGGTGGTGGCGATCAATCTGGTTGGCACTTTTCGTTGCATCGCCAAATCGGTGGCTGGAATGCTGACCGCTGCGCCGATTGACGCCTTTGGCCAGCGCGGCGCTATCGTCAACACCGCATCCGTCGCCGCCGAAGATGGCCAGATTGGCCAAGCCGCCTATGCCGCATCCAAAGCGGGGGTGGTCGGCATGACCCTGCCCATTGCCCGCGATTTGATGAACGAAGGTGTGCGGGTCAACACCATTCTGCCGGGCATTTTCGAAACGCCGATGATGAAGGGCCTGCCCGAAACGGCGCAGGTTGCGCTGGCTGCTGCCATTCCCTTTCCCAAACGTCTGGGCAAACCCGAGGAATATGCCAAGCTGGCGCTGTTTTTGATCGAGCACGACTATATGAACGGCGAAGATGTGCGGTTAGATGGCGCCATCCGCATGGGGCCGAAATAATTGCGATATTTGGCTTGGGTTGGGCTGCAAACGGCACCTTTTTGCGCTTCCGGTGCTCACGGCCCAAATGGCCGCTCCGCTCCGGTTCTCAAAAGGCACCATTTTCGCCGCAACCCAAGCCAAATCTCATCAATTATTTGGATGGCCTATGACTGAACCCACCCTCACCGTCCCGCCCGGCGCGCGCGAGTCGCTGATCGATACCGCCAGCGCGATCATGCGGGATGGCGATGTCGTGGATATTTCGCTGTCGGAATTGTCCTTGCGGTCGGGGCTGAATTCGGCACTGGTCAAATATTATTTCGGCAATAAGGCAGGGCTGCTTAAGGCCTTGCTTGATAGGGATTGGCAAAGCATCGTCACCAGCGTCGATGCGCTGGTGGCCAAGGATGGCTGGGCACCCGAGGCCAAACTGCGGCGGCATATCTCCAAGGTGGTCGATACTTTTTACACCGTGCCCTATCTCAATCGCCTGACCATGCGGCTGGTGCGCGAAAGCGATGATGTCGAGGCGCGGCGGATTGCCGCCTGTTATCTCTCGCCGATGTATCGCGCCTATGAACAATTGATCGGCGATGGGGTGCGGGCCGGGGTGTTCCGCCCGATTGACCCGCAGATGTTTTATTTCACCGTGACCGGCGCGGTGGATCGGTTTTTTTCGGCGCGACTGGTGCTGAAACATTGTTTCAACCAAGACAGCCTGACCGAGGAATTGCGCGATCGCTATCGCGAGCATACAATCGACATTATCATGGCGGGGATTTTGGCAAAGTAACGTCAGGCGTGGTTCAGTTTGCGCAGCTATACAAGGCCGATGAAAATGACAGACACATGGCATATCGGCGTGATTGGTGGTTCGGGTCTGGCCGAGGGTATTGGCTTGGAAAATGCGCAAGAAATTGCGGTGTCCAGCCCGTTTGGTGAACCATCCGGCCCAGTGGTGCAGGGGACATTGCATGGGGTGCGGTTTACCTTTCTGGCGCGGCATGGGGCGGGCCATGCGATTGCGCCATCCGCCGTGAATTATCGCGCCAATATAGATGTGCTGAAACGCTGCGGGGTGTCCGATATACTGGCGCTGTCGGCGATTGGCTCCTTGCGCGAAAATATGGCCCCGGGGCAATTTGTCGCGGTGGATCAATTTATTGATCGCACGGTGGGGCGGAATTCCAGCTTTTTTGGCGCTGGTTTGGTGGCGCATGTGTCGCTGGCCGATCCGGTCTGTGCGCGGCTGGCGGCTGTCTTGGCCGATGGTGCGCAGGCGGCGGGGGCGACAGTCCATC
>JBEAOQ010000121.1:0-12738 GCA_041164845.1 Pseudomonadota bacterium
TGATGCGGCAGGGGGCGATTCCGGCGCGTGATGATGATGCGCCTTATGGGAATTTAGCGCAGGGTTAGCGCGGGGTTAATATCAGCGGAATGCCATGTTTGGGCCGGATGGTCAGGCGGCCGACCATTTCCGGCTTTTTGGCGTTGTTCGGGTATGCCAGCCGATAGCTGCGGATAATATTGGCCAAAATCAACACCGCCTCTTGTTGGGCAAAGCCCGCGCCAATGCACAAACGCGGGCCACGGCCAAAGGGCAACCACGCATTGCGCACCGCTTCGGCCTGATCGGGATCGGTAAAACGATCCGGGTCAAAACTATGGGGGCAAGGCCAATTGTTGCTGTTGCGCTGGATAAAAAAGGGTGAAATCGTTAGAATATCGCCGATTCTGATTTTTTTCTCGCGCATTACTTCGGGTTTGGTCGCTTCGCGCGGGAAAAAAGCGATGGGCGGATAGAGCCGCAGCCCTTCCTTGAACAGATTGCGCACCCCATCCAGCAACCGGACATGTTCGAAATTGATCGTTTCACCGCCGGTGATTGCGTCGATTTCACCAAGTAATTTTTCTTGCAAATCGGGACATTCCGCCAGCAAATAGAGCGTCCAGCTAAGCGAGGTGGCCGAGGTTTCATGCCCTGCCAGAAATATCAGCGATACTTGGTCGATCAAATCTTGAAAGCTGAAGGGTTCGCCATTTTCGGGGTGACGGGCATCCATCAATGCGCTCATAATATCGGTATTATGTCCGTCTTCGCCCGCCTGATGCGCATCATATCGCCGCCGCATAATCGGTTCAAACACCGCATGGATATTGCGCGATTCTTTGACCGCAGCACGTCGATAGCCAAAATTGGGCAAGCGGAATTGTTGCAACATGGTGCTGCGCTGGGCCAATTTCTGATAACGATTGAAGGAAGTGTAAATGCGCTCAGAATCTTCGCGGCTCAAAGGCACGGAGAACAGCGTGCGGATGATGATGTCCGCCGTGACATGGGTCATCATCGGATCAATATCGAAAGGTTGATCGCTTAACCCAGCGGCGATCATCGCCATCAAATCGCTCACCGCATCCATCATCATCGGAAAGGCGCGTTTGAGATTGGTATGTTGGAACGCCGGATTTATCATCTGGCGTTGGGCTTCCCAGACCTTGCCATTGGTGTTGAACACGCTGTTGCCAATCAGCGGCACCACCAGCTCATTGAGCACGCGATGCTTGGGATATTCCTTGGCTTCATCCTCCATTATTCGCCGCGCCAGCGACAATTCATTGATGGTGAAATTTTTGCCCGAGGGCATCCACCTCTCGCCCATTTTCATGGTATAGCTGCGTTCGAACAGGGTATGTGTCCAGCCGTCCATGCCGTAAAACAATTGTTTGAGCAGCCCCGCCTTTTTTTTGAGCGGCGTTGGATAGGGTGGTGTAAACGGGCATTTGGCTGGATCGTCAGGCATTTTCCGCCTCGAACGCGGCAATAGATTGATGGGTGGATTGCGCCGTGCAGGTCAGGCCGATGTAATCCAATGGTGACGGCCTATCCAACCGGCGCAGATAATCGAAATGGGTTTCATGCTTATCCGCACGCCGCGCTTTATAAGTGGCGGGATCGCAATATTTGAACCAACGCGGGCTAAGCTGAATCAAACGCGATGGGCGGCTGATGGCGCGCCCTTGGCAGGGAGCAACCAGCGGAAAACATGCGCCATCGGTGATCGAGCCAATATCCAGCCAAGCGAAATCGCCCGCGCCGACCTTGTCCAAAGTTGTCCCATACCAGCGCGCATCGGTGCGGCCCGCGATCAAGGGGGTGCAGCAACCCAGCGTGACCAGATGAAAATTATTGGGCAGCGATGTGCCGCGCAATTCCATCAGATGTTCCATCACCGGCATGGCCATGATCGAGCCATTGGAATGGGTGACAAATTGCACCTCATCCCAACCTTCATCCAAAGCGGCGGCGACAGTTTCGGCAAAGCGTCGCAAGCGTTGCTGCACGTCAGGATCCGTTTTGCCCCGCGCCAGCCAGTCATTGAAAATAACAAAGCGCAGCAGCCACAAGCTGTGCATCCTGTGCATCAGATAGACGGCAAAACCAACACCGATAGCCAAAGCCGCCGCCAAAGCCACAAGCCCCGACAGGAAAAATTGCAGCACAATCCACACCGCCAAGCTGAGCAAAGGCGGCAGCAGCGCCATCAACACACCGGGCATATAGAGGGTGATTTTGGTACCTTTTGGCCATTCGCGCACCAACTTCCAATCGACATCGACCAGAAAATGCCAATAGGACACCATCATCCGCAAAAACAGCGCAAACGGCCCCTTAACCCAATGGCTGCGCACCAGATCATCCCATTGCAGGAATGTGTGTTCACCGATAAATCCATCATCATCGGTGACGGTCCAAGCCACATCATCGCCCTGTTTACGGCGGCTGGTGATATGCAAAGGGGCGGCCCCGGTGGCATTATGCGTGGCCAGCTGATCGGCCAAGGTGCGGTGGTAAAAACGGGCACCACGCGGGTCAAACCCAGCCAGATAGAATATTTTTCGCTTGAACTTTGCCATTGGGAACTGCTTAGCTGGCAGACGATGGAATTGGAACGACAATATTGCCTGTTTATGAATGGGCGCAAATATAACCGCAACATCGGCTGCAAACGGCATGACAATGCCTATGGCATCAATGGCGGTGGCTTTGAGGCCGACCGGCTGCGTTCAGATAAGGCGCTGTTTCAACATATGCGCGGTCAAGGTGACCCGCTGGCGCCAGTGGTTTTGACCTTTACCCGCATATTTGGCTGGTTTTTCTTTAATTATCACGGCAAACCATGGCGTGGACAGCTGGTGCGCAAAATATTTCGCAATTATTGAATGGCCGATATATGACTGATGAAACCCGCAAAATAGAACGTCGCCGCTTTTATCGTGCCGAAACCGAGGCGGGCTTTGTTGATGCCCATGGCCAACATACCCCGCAAACCCTCAGCCCGTCCTATCAGCTGGCCTTCCGCGATACCGATTTTCTGCTGCGCGAAGAATTGCGGCCGGTGCGGTTTCAGCTGGAATTGCTCAAGCCGGAGATGCTGTTGGATGAGGCGGGGATTGGTTCGACATTGGTGTGTTATGGTTCGGCGCGAATTCCATCGCCGGATGAGGCACAGGCGCAAATTGATGCCGCCGATACCCCAGCCAAATTGGCGATTGCCCAAAGTCTGGCAGGTAAGGCGAAATATTATACCGAGGCCCGTGAATTGGCGCGGATTGCCAGTGTTTGCGCGATTGTTGAGCAGGGCAAGCGGCAATTTGTTATTTGTTCGGGCGGCGGGCCGTCGATTATGGAGGCGGCCAATCGCGGTGCGGCGGATGCGGGGGCGGAATCCATTGGGCTGAATATTGTCTTGCCGCATGAGCAAGCGCCGAATTTATTCGTGACCCCGCGCTTGGCCTTTCAATTCCACTATTTCGCGCTGCGCAAGATGCATTTTTTGTTGCGGGCGCGGGCGGTGGCGGTGTTCCCGGGCGGTTTTGGCACTTTTGATGAATTTTTTGAGCTGCTGACCCTAATCCAAACCGGCAAAATTCGCGGGATGCCGATTTTGCTGTTCGGCAAGCAGTTTTGGAATCGGGTGGTGAATTTTGAGGCTTTGGCCGAAGAAGGCGTGATAAATGCCGATGATCTGAAGCTGTTTACCTTTGTCGAAACGGCGGATGAAGCATGGGATGTGATTGTCGATTTTTACAATTTGGATGTGTGAAATTTACATCTGACTCACCGCTTGATGGCCCATAGGGCCATGCCCTTGGCCAAATTCAGGGGCATTTTCCAAGGCGGAGCGGACAAATTGGCGGGCTTGGGTGATTGCCTGTTCCAGAGTCATGCCTGAACCCAAATGGGTGGCAATCGCGCTGGCCAAGGTGCAGCCGGTGCCGTGATTGTGGCTTGTGTGAATGCGCGATGCTTGCCAGGCCACGTCGGGTAAATCGGACTGCACCAGCCGGTCGGTGACAATTTCGTCGCCCGCATCACCGCCCTTGGCGAGGAACGAGATGGCGCGGGCCATCAGCGCATTATCGCCGCCCAATGCCGCCAATTCGGTCACATTTGGGGTGGTTAGTGTGGCGATTGCCATCAATCGGCCAAAGGCGGCGATGGTTGCCGCATCGGCCAGCATACCACCGTTGGTGGCGGCCATCACCGGATCAAAAACAATCGGAATGGTCATACCTGCCAGCTGATCTGCTACGGCTTGCGCCACTGCCGCCGATCCCAACATCCCGATTTTCACCGCATCCGCGCCAATATCTGCCAGACAAGCGTCGATCTGCGCCGTGACCAGTTCTGCGCTTAAAGGTTCAATAGCGGTCACACCCAGCGTATTTTGCACCGTAATCGTGGTGATCGCTGTCATCGCATAGCCGCCCAGCATGGTGACGGTCTTGATGTCAGCTTGAATTCCCGCGCCGCCGGATGGATCTGAGCCGCCAATTAGCAAGATACGTGGTGGTTTTTTCACCCCTTGAACCGCCGCTGCGTCGATGGTGGCGATGCCGCGTGGTGTTTCACCGCACGGTTGGGCCGATCCATCAATTCCCCGCCGCAATTGGGACAACGGTCATCCAAAGCATCGGCACATTGCGTGCAAAAGGTGCATTCAAAGCTGCAAATAAATGCCCCCGCCACATCGGCGGGGAGGTCAATGCCGCATTTTTCACAATCGGGGCGCATCTCTAACATGCCCCCCTTTTGCCATCACGCAGCAGCTTTCGCAACCGCATCGCATATGGCGTCCACCACACTATAGACCTCATCCTCATCATCGCCTTCGGCCATCACGCGGATGACCGGCTCGGTGCCCGATGGCCGAATAACCAACCGTCCGCGCCCGGCCAATTGCGCTTCGGCATCGGCGATAGTTTTTTGCACACGGCGATCATCCAAAGGTTTTCCGCCAGAAAAACGCACATTTTTCAACAATTGCGGCACGGGATCAAACAGATGCAGCAATTCGCTGGCCTTTTTACCGGATTTGACCAGAGCCGACAGCACTTGCAATGCGGCAATCGTGCCGTCGCCAGTGGTGGCATAGTCCATCATTATCATATGGCCCGATTGTTCACCGCCGACATTAAACCCACCCTTGCGCATTTCTTCCAGCACATAGCGGTCGCCCACTTTCGACCGGATCAGCTGCAACCCCTCACCTTGCAAAAACCGCTCCAGCCCCAGATTGGACATCACCGTGGCCACCACCCCGCCGCCGCGCAAACGCCCATCCCGCGCCCATTGGCTGCCGATAAGCGCCATAATCTGATCGCCATCGACCACTTTGCCTTTTTCATCGACGACGATCAGCCGATCGGCATCGCCATCCAGCGCAATGCCAATATGCGCGCCCGATGCTACAACCGATTCGGCTAATAATTCAATATGTGTAGAACCACATCGGTCATTGATGTTTTTGCCATTGGGCGAAACGCCAACCGCTATCACCTCGGCCCCCAATTCCCACATTGCCGATGGGGCCACTTGATAGGCCGCGCCATTGGCGCAATCGACGACAATTTTCAGCCCATCCAACCGCACATCATCGGGCAAAGACCGCTTTACCGCGTGAATATAACGACCACGGGCATCTTCGATCCGCCGCGCGCGACCAATATCGGGTGATTCGGCCAAGGGCTGCTCCGCCGCAATCATCGCTTCAATGGCAATTTCATCCTCATCGGACAGCTTAAAGCCATCCGGGCCAAACAGTTTGATCCCATTGTCTTCATAAGGATTGTGACTGGCCGAAATCATCACCCCGACATCCGCCCGCAATTCGCGGGTCAGCAAAGCCACCGCTGGCGTCGGCATTGGCCCCAACAAAACCACATCCATCCCCACACTGGTAAAGCCAGCAACCAGCGCATTTTCAAGCATATAGCCCGACAACCGGGTATCTTTGCCAATCACCACCCGATGCCGATGCGATCCGCGCAGGAACCGAATCCCCGCAGCTTGACCTACCTTCATCGCTATGGCGGCGGTCATCACCCCCGCATTGGTGCGTCCGCGAATTCCATCGGTGCCAAAATATTGCCGTGCCATCAGTGCCTCATGTTCAAATCTCGCCGCAGCTATAATGGCGAATGATTGATATTACGTGGCTTCTCTCTAATGTCACGAGGTCAAAATTGGGTGAATGGAATTCGCTATGTCGGCCTTGGAACCAGAAAAACAATTGTATGGATTTGCATTGCCGCAAATTCATGTGCCCGCGACATGGACCTTGACCGGATTACTGGCGGGATTGGTATTGGGTTGGGCCTTGCGCGATGTCGCGATATTTCAAAATATAATCGAAATTTTACAACCCTTGGGCACATTATGGTTACACGGACTACAGATGACGATCCTGCCGTTGATGATCTCGCTGCTGGTCATCGGGATAGCGCAAACAATCGCCACAGCACGCGGTGGCCTGTTGGCGCGGCGAACATTAGGGTTGTTTGCCGGAGTGTTGTTTTCAGGAGCGGTAATGGCGGCAATTATCGCCCCACTCTTATTGAACTATATACCGATACCAAGTGAAGCCCTGATTTCTTTGCAAAATTCCAGCATATCCGCACGCATATCGGTCGTTCCCGGTGTCAGTGCATTTTTTACCTCATTGGTGCCGTCAAATGTCCTTACCGCCGCCAGCAATGATGCAATTTTGCCAACAATTGTTTTTTTCGCCCTTTTCGCCATAGCGATCACGCGTTTGCCAGAATCGCAAAATACATTTTTGCTGCGATTCTTCGAATCCATAGCCTCGGCGATGATGATACTAGTTGGGTGGGTTTTGGCACTGGCGCCGATCGGGGTTTTCGCGTTGAGTTTTTCGGTCACTGCGCAAACTGGTTCTGCGGCCATAACCATGCTGGCGCATTATATTTTGGTTGTCAGCGCGGTGGGGGGTGTGGTTTTGTTCGCAGCCTATCTGCTGGCTTTTTTTGCCGGCAAGCAATCCTTAGTGCCGTTTTTCAAGGCCATGCTGCCGGTTCATGCCGTCGCCTTGGCCACCCAATCCTCATTGGCCAGCCTGCCAGCCATGCTGATCGCCAGCCGCAAATTGGGGGCCAAGGACAGCAGCGCAGAATTCACCCTGCCCCTCGCTGTGGCGCTGTTTCGCGCAACAGGGCCGGCGATGAATTTGGCGGTGGCAATTTATGTGGCCTATCTGACCGGGGTTGCGCTCACGCCAATGACCCTGGCAGCGGGTATCGCCGTCGCAACGATCACCACTTTGGGCGCGCCGTCATTGCCCGGGGCCATCAGCTTCATCAGCTCGGTTGGCCCCATCGCGCTGGCCATGGGCGCGCCGGTTGCGCCGCTGGCCATATTGGTGGCGGTGGAAATGCTGCCCGATTTAATGCGGACTATTGGCAATGTGGCGATGGATGTCGCGGTGACTACAGTGGTAGATAAGCACCATCACAGCGCCCGATCATAAATCACATATTCCTTGTTCACCGTAGCATTTATCTCACGCGCAATAGAATTCATCCCTTGATTATCGTCCAAAATCCAACCGATTTCCCCGCGTGATGCGCCATAATTGGCAATCGCCGCACGGCGGATATATTCAATCATCATAAAGGCCAATTGGCTGGCCATCCGCGATGATTGCAGTTTTTTACGCACCCCCATCAGCGGCACCCGCATGGTTTTGACCTTGGGATTCCACAGCCACAGCCCCAGCTTGATCCAATTAAACGGAAATAGCTTGCCGCCCATCGGCTTAATCACCTCATTCATATCAGGCCAAGTCATCATAAAGGCCACCGGCTCGCCATCATATTCGGCAATCATCACCAGCTCTTCGCGAACAATCGGTTTGAATTTCTTACCAGCATAGGTAATTTCACCGGGTGAAAAGGGCACAAATCCCCAATTATCCGACCACGCATCGTTGAGAATATCGAGAACCAACGCGGCCTCAGCATCAAATTTGCTCTTATCCACTTTGCGGATATGAATTTTTTTGTTCTTCTCGCCAGCCGCAATGATCCGCTGAATAAGCGGCGGGAAATCATGGGTAATATCCAAAGCGTAGGTATAAAGTGTTTTGGCGGGTTGATAACCCAATGCCTCAAACCAGCCCTGATAATGCGCCGGCTGATGCCCCATCATAATGGTTGGCGGATGGTCGTGCCCCTTGACCAATTGGCCCGGCTCTTCCCAAATCGACATCGAAAGCGGGGCCAAAACCCGAGTCATCCCTTTATCACGCAACCATTGCTCGGCCGTGGCGATCAACGCATCGCCAATATCCTGATCTTCGGCTTCAAATAGACCCCAATTTCCTGTGCCAGCACCCATCCCCTGATCCAAAGGCATGGCCAGCGCCAGATGATCCAAATGCGCGCAAATTCGCCCGACAATCTGCCCATCGCGGCGGGCCAGAAACAGCTGAACATCCGCATGTTCAAAGAACGGATTTTTCCCTGGGGTCAGCAGTTCTACCGCCTCCATCCGCAATGGCGGCACATAATTTGGATCACCAGCATTTATTTTATAGGCAAAATCAACAAATTCGTCGCGTTCTTTATCCGTTGATACTGGTGTTATCGTCACATTACCCATTTGCATCTGCCTCTTTCCCCAATGCCCGCCGCCGGGGATGACCGCTAGCAATCCCACCCGACAATTCCTTTACCCAAGGGTAATGAACCGCAATTTCTTCATTATATCCCAAATTAAACACCGTGGGTGAACGCATGGGCCGCTCTTTTTTCTCGTAATAGGTGCCCAACATGCGGTCAAAAACATAATTGGTGATGCCATAATTGCCATCTTCATCAAAATAATGATGCTCTATATGACGCGCCTTTTGAAAAGCCACCCACTGCCAACGCGGTTTGAAGGCCAAATGCTGAATACAATGCATAAATTCATAGTAGCAGGTGGTGAGAATACCTGTGGCAAAAGCCGCAACCGCCCCGCCAATCCCGCCAATCAGCCACCCAACTGGGATGGTCGCCGCTGCGATGGTGGGCAGGGTGGTATGCAAAGCACCAAACAACACTTCCAAATGATTGGGGTCTTGATGATGGTCATAATGGATACGCTTCCACGTCGAAGCCATCCATTTATGCCGCCACATCCAGCGGCCATGCAGCACATATTGATGCAACAGATGCCATACCAAAGGATAGATCACCAAAGCCGCCGCTACAGCAGCCAGAGTTGACCAAAGCGATGCAGGATAAACCACGTAAACAGCCGTGCAAACAGCCGCGCATGTCAAATAGGCGACTATTGTATAGTGTTGAAAATAAGCAACTATCAGCTGATTTAACGTCATCCGATCCAAATAATGTGATCGCTTCCAAAAAGGCAAATTGTCTGATGCTGGCGTGGATATGTTGAGGTCTGTCTGCGACACGGGTTCAATCCTGAGATGACGAGGCTGCGCTATAGCAGGTAATTCAGGAGCCCATTAGTGCAAATATGCGGCGGGAATGGGGCAAAAAATGCCCACTCACCTATTCCTCGGTGCGAATCAAAACCGTTTCACCGACACATAAAAACAATAAAAATGGCGCCCATGCCGCGATCAGTGGCGGATATCCGCCAAATCCTCCCATTGCCAAAGCTGCATTGTCGACGACAAAATAGGTAAACCCCAAGGCCATCCCAATAATCGCACGGATAAATAATTGCCCTGAGCGCGCCAAACCAAAGGCAGCAACTGCGCCTAACAAAGGCATAAGGATCGCGGATAAGGGGCCAGAGAATTTATGCCACCACCGCCCATCCAGCTCCATGGTGCGCCTGCCACTTTCGCGCAGTAAATTGATAGAATTGGATAATTCAAAAATATTTTGCCCATCCGGATCGACCGAACTCATGGTGATTTGTTTGGGAGTGATATTCTGCCCAACTATCATGGACGGCAATTTTTTGGATTGGGTCGTCGCAACGTCAAATTGATTGGGTGCATCAAGCTGCCAACCTTTTTGGACATAAGCTGCATCGGGGCTGGTTATGCGTGCAACAATTGCTCCAGAATTGTTGCGCAAATAATAGGTTACCGAATGCAGCCGCATCGCCGAGCCTTCGCCCATGACCTGCTCAGCAGTTAGGACATTGGCCCCATCGGCAATATAAACATTGCTTAATTGCTTCTTGCCGTGTGGCAATTCACCATAAGAGACCGCTTGCCACGATTTCAACCGCGCACTCGCCCCAGAAACAAAAATTTCGTTAAAGCCAAAACTCACCCCCGCAACAGCCGCAGCGGTCAAAAGCATAGGCGCAAGGATCTGATGTGCTGACAGTCCCGCCGCCCGCATGGCAATGATTTCACTATTCTGGTTCAAAGGCCAAAATGTAAATAGAGTGGCTAGCAACACCGAATAGGGCAGGAACCTAGAAATCAATTGTGGTGTTCGCATGGACACATAGGTCAACAATTGGGCCTGTCCATTTCCGGTATGAGCCAGAATTTTCCCACTCTCACCCAGCAGGTCCAGCATTTGCAGAACCAGTATCAGCATAAACAAAATGCCAACAATGCGAATGCTGAACAGCCGCATCAGATATTTTGTCAATGTCACGGATGGGAAAAAATCAAACTGCATGGGAAATGCATAACCAGAATTATGCGCAAGGCAATCCTGACGAGCCTTGATCGCTAATTACAAACACCAATCACATATAATATGCAAACCGAATGCACAAAAAAGGGGGCTGGATTTCTCCAGCCCCCCAATTTTGTCAGTATCTTAGGCTTAGTTGCCCGAACCAGGACCGTAGGTGATTTCCACACGACGGTTTTGCAGTTCGCGCACACCATCAGCAGTTGGAACCCGTGGATTGGCTTCACCAAATGCCTTGCTGGAAATCGCCGAACCGGCAACACCATGCGAGGTCAGATAAGCCGTTACCGACTCATCGCGGCGCGTCGACAGACCCAAATTGTATTTCGGCGTGCCCGAACGGTCAGCATAACCGGCCAACATAATCGGAACCGAATTGCAATTTGCATAAGCGGCAATCGCGCTATCCAAAATCATCGCAGCCTCAGGTGTGATATTCGATTTATCCCAATCGAAGAACACGATGTATGGCCCCTTGTTGCACACCGGAGGAGGTGGCGGCGGAGGAGGGGGTGGCGGAGGTGGCGGCGGAGGAGGGGGTGGCGGAGGAGGTGGGGGTGGCGGAGGAGCCACAACCACGGGAGCCGGAGCACCAAAATTATAGGTCAGTGTCGCCATCAATGAATGCGAACGGAACTTATCGTTGATCGCCAGACCAGTCGTGCCAACAAATTTATTTGCACCCGATGCATTGAAATACCGATATTTCAAACCGGCATCCCAATGGTCATTCAAAGCAGTGCGGATACCAGCCAGAGCTTGCCATGCGAAACCAGTCGCCGAATCATTCATGCTCAAAGCGGGAATCGGCGTCAGCGCAGCTGTGCGAACGCGGGCCACACCACCGCCAACGCCAACAAAGCCCTGCAAACCATCATCGGGGCCAAAATCAGCCAAAGCATTGACCATAAAGCTCAAAGCATCCGAACCACCACCAACTTGATGGGCAACGGCATTGGTATAAACGGTGCCGGCATTCGAGGTATATTTGCGCTCTTCAGCACGGCGGAAGCTGGCTTCGGTTTCCAAACGGAAAGCGCCGAAATCATAACCTACCACACCACCAATATCATAACCGAGCTTGGTATTGAACGTGCCAATCCGCACGCCAGTTACCGTATTTTTGAGCATTTGGTCTTGTGCAAGGACGGCACCAACGTCGCCCTCAATATACCAAGTCTTGTCCCGCGCCAGGGCGGGTGTGACAAGGGCCGTTGAGGCCAGAGCCATCCCAAGGACGAGTTTGCGCATTATGCTTTCCCCTTTTGTAAAAAATAAAGGCCACCGAATGTGCCGACCCTTACCCACATGAAAGCATATACGCAAGCCCCGCTTCATCCTAACTGTTGCAAAAGAGCCGCGATTTCATAAAAACTTCAAAAAAATCACGCCAACTCTCACAAAAAAACGATCCACATCAGGAATGCGCAAAAATACCAGCCGATTCCAACGCCAATATCAACTGGCCCAAAGCCGTCCGCACCTCCGAATCCACCACCGCGCCGCCACTCGGTGTAGCCGGCTTAGCTGGTGTTTGCCACGAACCCACAAAACGCATATCCTGCCCACTGACCCGATTCAACACCCGCATCCCCGCTTTTGGTGCAGTAAACAACCAATTACCCGATTGAAACGATGCAATTTTTCCCGCTTGCCCCAGCCAAACGCCACTCGGTGCCGCCGCTACCAACCAACTGCTCCCAGCCATCGGTGACGCAGGCGGTGCCGCTGCTTCCCCCTCAATCGCACAAAACAGCAGAGCATCGGTCAGCGCATGGGCCTCATTCACAAAAACCTCTTTTTGCGCTTGCCCGGCATACAGCATCGGCAAGCCAAATCGCGGCGTGCTTGATTCAAAAACAACAGGATCACTCATAATCTCGCTCCGAAATGTTAAATTTGGCCGATATTAAATTTGGCCGATATATGTCGGCGTTGAAACCGCATAAGTCCCTTGCTGACGCACATAAAAACCGCCGTTCATCAAACCTGCCTGCAAATTACTCACCACACTCGCCGTCAGCTCCAATTTGGTCACCTCAACAACCCACCGCGCAAGTGGCGCAGCCACATCCCCATAAATCACCTCATATTGTTCAGACTGTTC
>JBEAOQ010000122.1:0-3641 GCA_041164845.1 Pseudomonadota bacterium
CGGCTTAACCACCTCACGCCCTACCCGAAAGGCTATAAGCCAATGACCCCCCATTCCGCCCCCTGTATGTGGATGCGCGGCGGCACGTCAAAGGGCGGTTATTTCCTTCGTGCCGATCTCCCCGCCGACCCCGCCATACGCGATGCCTTCCTGCTGGTGGTGATGGGCAGCCCAGATCCGCGCCAAATTGATGGCATGGGCGGCGCCGACCCCCTGACCAGCAAAGTCGCCATAATCAGCAAATCCACACGGCCCGACGTCGATGTCGATTATCTCTTCCTCCAAATTTTCGTTGACCAAGCCATTGTCAGTGACGCACAAAATTGCGGCAATATTCTGGCAGGGGTCGGCCCCTTCGCCATCGAACGCGGTCTGGTTGCCGCATCGGGCGATGAAACCCCAGTCACCATCTATATGGAAAACACCGGACAAATTGCCGTCGCCACGGTGCCCACGCCAAACGGTCTGGTCAGCTATCACGGCTCCGCCAAAATCGACGGCGTCCCTGGCTCCCATGCCGCCATCCCACTCGAATTCCGCGACACCGCAGGCTCCAGCTGCGGTGCGCTTCTCCCCACCGGCCATACTGCCGACATCATCAATGGCGTGGCCTGCACCCTGATCGACAATGGGATGCCCTGCGTGGTCATGGCCGCATCTGATCTGGGCATTACCGGCTATGAAACCCGTGACGATCTGGACAATAACGCCGCGCTCAAAAGTAAATTGGAAGCGATCCGTTTACAGGCTGGCCCCTTGATGAACCTTGGCGATGTCCGCGAAAAATCGGTGCCGAAAATGATGTTGGTCGCCCCGCCGCGTGATGGCGGCGCGATCTGCGTGCGCAGTTTTATCCCCCACCGCGCCCATGCCACCATCGGGGTTCTGGGCGCGGTCAGCGTCGCCACCGCATGCCTGATCCATGGGTCACCCGCCGCTGCTTTGGCCCATATCCCAACAGGCCCCAGCAAAACGCTTAGCGTCGAACACCCCACTGGGGAAATGAGCTGTGTGTTGCAATGCGATGATAGCGGCCAAGTCACCAGCG
Organism: Pseudomonadota bacterium; assembly: GCA_041164845.1. Lineage (GTDB taxonomy): Bacteria > Pseudomonadota > Alphaproteobacteria > Sphingomonadales > Sphingomonadaceae > Novosphingobium. Next base: position 1,049 of record JBEAOQ010000122.1, read on the forward strand.
CCGCCCTGCTGCGCACCGCCCGCAAATTGATGGATGGAGTTGTCTTTGCATGAGTGAAAACCGCATCACCAGCTGGCACCAATCCCCCAGCAAACCGCGCTATACGCCCCCCGCTGGCGCGATCGACGCCCATTGCCATGTCTTCGGCCCCGCCGCGCAATTTCCCTTTTCGGCCAAAGCCAAATACCAACCCGAAGATGCCGGGCCGGACATGCTGTTCGCTTTGCGCGGTCATCTCGGCTTTGCCCGCAATGTCATTGTCCAAGCCAGCTGCCACGGCACCGACAATGCCGCCACTTTGGACGCCATCGCCAAATCTAACGGAAAAGCACGCGGGGTTGCGGTGGTTGATCCCGCCATTTCCGCCTCCGAACTATCCGCACTCGACGCGGGCGGAATGCGCGGTATCCGCTTCAATTTCCTCAAACGGTTGGTCGATGATGCGCCCAAGGACAAATTCCTCAACGTCGCCGCGCGTCTACCGGCTGGCTGGCATGTCGTGGTCTATTTCGAGGCGGATATTCTGGCGGAACTGCGCCCCTTTCTCGACGCTATCCGGGTGCCCTTGGTCATCGACCATATGGGCCGCCCCGATGTGACCCAAGGGCCAGATGGCCCCGATATGCGCGCCTTTCGCGCCCTGCTCGACAGCCGCCCCGACATCTATTTCAAAGCGACCTGCCCCGACAGACTCGATTCCAGCTCGGCCACATGGAACCATTTCGCCACCGCCGTCGCGCCACTGGTGGCTGATTATCCCAGCCGCGTGTTATGGGGCACAGATTGGCCGCATCCCAATATGCAAGACGCCATCCCCGATGACGGGTATCTGGTCGATATGATCCCCCGCATCGCCCCGACCGCGCAATTGCAACATCAGATGCTGATTACCAACCCGATGCAGCTCTATTGGCCAGAGGAGGTATAACATACTAAATTGCAATCATACCCTCCACCATCCGATGCAAAATCGCCAATTTCGGATGATCTGGCAAAACCGAGCGGTAAAAATCGGCAATTTTCGCCAAATCCACCTTGAAATCGCCACACATTGCTATTGGCTGGCTTAATCCGCCCCTTTTACGCGGCAAATCGACCCAGCCACAGACCACCGGCACCCCTGCGCCCACTGCGATATGGTAAAATCCGCTGCGCCATTCACGCACCATCTTGCGCGTGCCTTCGGGAGCGACCACCAGCGAGAAATTATCCTCTGCGGCAAAAGCAGCAACCATCTGATCGACATAATTTTGGCTGGACGACCGCACCACCGCCACCCCGCCCATTTCGCGCATAAACCGCGTCATTGGCCAGCGAAACAGGCTGTCCTTGCCCATAAAACGCGGTCTTATCCCGAAATGCGCACAGACCCCCAGAAAAAACAGAAAATCCCAATTGCTGGTATGCGGCGCACCCAGCAAAATACATTTATCCACCCCCGGCGCTTGCCCAAATAATTGCCAACCCTGCCGTTTGAACAGACCAATCAGCGCATCATGCACCCATCGCGTGGCCCATGACAGATGCAGCTTGCCATCAATAATTTTCATAAAGCCATTTTCATAAGCCAAACCCCGCCCCATCGGGCCAGCCTACTCCGGCCAATCCCATTACCTTAAACAGACTGCCCATCTCCTCATCCGCCGTCAAGCGATGCAGCGCCGCCGCAATTTCCGCCGCTTGCTCGGGCGCCTTGGCGATCAAAGCCTCGGCCCTTGCGCCAATCCCCAATGCCTGCAACCAATCCCCCTGCGCCGCCGTGCCCAGATGCCGTGCTCCACTGCGCTCCGCCACCTCCACCAATACCCCAAAATCAACCAAAGCGGTTAAATCCGCCGTCCCCGCCGCAACAAATGGATCAACTTTGCGATGCGCCTTCACCGCCTGCAAACTTGAACCCATCTGCGCATCACCATAGCCATAATCGAAAAACAGCGCCGCTCCGCCCTGTGCCGCAATCCGCCGCGCCAGATCATCAACCACCGCCACCGCCGCCGAACAGCTCTCAACAATCGCCCCCAATGGTGCATCGCGCATCGCATCCGGAACCGCCGCATCCATCGGCCTGTCCCCCGCAACTGGCACCAACCGCGCCCCATCCAGCCCGACCATCCGTTCACGCCAACCACCCTCGGTTTTGACCATCTGCCGCACCGGCAAAGCATCCAAAAATTCATTACCCACCACCAACAAGGCCGCATCATTGGGCAGAGTGGATGGGTCATCATGCCACACGACATCGCCCAATAATTCCCGTTGCGCATCGCGCAAAACACGGGATGTTTCCACCAGATGCACTTCGGGCCGCAGCCCAAACCGCGCCATCACCCACAAGGCATCACGCGTCAAAGTGCCACGCCCCGCGCCCAATTCAACAAAACACACCCTCGTTGGCCGCCCCGCCCGCGCCCATATATCGGCCAACCACACCCCGACCATCTCGCCAAACATCTGGCTTATTTCGGGCGCGGTAATAAAATCGCCGCTGACCCCCAAGGGATCACGCGCCGCATAATAGGTGGCGTTACATTCGGCCATATAATGCGCCACGCTGATCGGCCCCATCGCCGCAATCAGCCGCGCCAATCTGGTT
>JBEAOQ010000123.1:0-5733 GCA_041164845.1 Pseudomonadota bacterium
ATGCCCGATGGCCGCTGGCAAGCCAATTTTATCTGTGCATTGGGCTATGGCCGCGCCGATAGCCTGTTTCCGCGCAACCCACGGCTTGATTTTGCCGATGCCTGCCGCATTGTTTGACCCATACGGCAGGCTCCACAGGTATATGTATCAATAAGCCCCCGGCGGCGAAATTGGCTCCGCACCGGCAATGCTGCGGCCAAAAATTTCATAGCCGATGGTCGGGATATTTTGGATGTGACGCAGCCCCATCGAGACATCGCGCCAATAGCGGCTGATCGGTTTATCCAACGCAAAGGCGGATGATCCGGCCTGAAACATCAGCGATTCGCTGGCCTGATGGATCATTTCGATCAATTTGCCGCATTGGCCACGCCCCCGCGCTTTGGCCGCCAGCGACAGTTCGGCCCCATAACCCACGGCATCCAATTCAGCGGTTAAATTGAACAAAATCAGCTTGGCCGTCTCAATCAAAGTCGCCGTTTCGCCCAGATCGCGCATATAGGCACCCGAATTGATCCGGGGGCCGATGATCGTGGTCAGCACTGGCTTTTTGCTGGCCTCAGCGCGGACAATTTCCAGCATAGCCTCTACCGCGCCCAGCAATTGGGCAATGCCGGTGGTGCGAACGACGGGTATGGCGGGCAACAGATCGGACGGGGCACCAAAATGCCGTTTTGTCCGATCAATTTGCCCCGCACGTTCATCCATCAACACCATCTGCGCATCGGGAATGAACACATCTTTGGCGACGCTGGTATCCGATCCGGTGCCCTGCATCCCGGTCACATACCACGTATCAACAATCGTCAAATCGCTGAATGGGATATAACACATGGAAATGCCGGGGACGACCGGGCCATCATAGCCATCCAACACCACCCCTTGTTGCGCCCATGTCGATTGGCGCGAACCGGATGTATAGGGCCAAGCGCCATTGATAATCCAACCGCCATCCACTTTGCGGGCCTTGCCGGGGGGGTTATAAGCCCCGCAGACCGCCGCTGGGCCATCAGCAAAAACCGCATCCTGCACACCGTCGGGTGCCAGGCTGGTGATCCAGCTGGTGCCATTGACAATCTGCACCACCCAGCTGATCGACGGATCGCCCTTGGCAATTTCCATCTGCACCCGACACAGATCGGTCGGAGAAAGGCCAAACCCGCCCAGACGTTTGGGCAATAACAGCCGCAAAAAACCCTCGTCCTTGAGCATTTTATCGACCGCAGGCGTCGGATTGCGGCGCTTTTCACCTTCCGGCGCTTCGGCCATCAAGAACGGACGCAGTTCCTTGGCCCGTGCCACCAAGGCATCGGCGGTGGCTTTATCGGCATAGGTGGCGAAGTCGGACGACTCGATTGTTGCGGCAGTGGCCATAATGTGGTTCCTTTCTTGCTTATTGGTGCGATGCGGCAATCGCCAACGCCCATTTTTGGATAGTATCGGCCGTGTCATTCCACAGCTGTTTCCATTGATCGCTGGCCGGAACCAGCAGCGTGCTCAACTGGTTGCGCACCAGCCCTTCGGTGAATGCGTCGCGGTTCATCGGCTCACCCAGCAAGCCGTCCAGATAATCAAATGTCGGTTCCAGCGCCTCCATCACCGCCAGCTTGTAACGGTCAAAACGGCTGCGAAAGAAGGTCAGGTGAAATGCCGGTTCGACCTCAAATATCCGATCAGGCGAATTTTCGGCGGTATAGCGGCCATAAAACTGCATCACCGCTTTCAACCGATCAATCGGCTGGTCAATGCCCTTGCCCGCGTCGCGGATCCCAATTTCAAAGCCAGTGCAGACAAATTCGGCCACCGCCGACAGCACCTGATCTTTATTCGAAAAATAGCGATATAGCGTGCCCCGCGACACGCCGCTGGCATCAATAATATCGCTCATCGACAGACGCTTGGCCCCGCGCGCGGCAATCGCATCCAGCGTCCCGCTTAAGATGCGGATGACACTGGGTGACATCTCCACATCAGGGGCGGCTTCGTCTTCCATATCCAGCGTAGCCAGCCTCATAGGGTGCCCTTTTCAAGCTCGTCGAGATTATGCGGAACACTGACATAACCGGGCAGATTTTGCCCACCATCAACATTAATCATCTCGCCGGTAATAAATCGTGACATCTCCGATGCGAGGAATACCACCACTGGGCCGATGTCTTTTTCAGGATCGCCGGCGCGTTTCAGCGGATTATTGGCCGTGGCCATTTCCATAAATCCGGGCACATCTTTGACCAATTGGGCAAACACCTGACCCAATCCGGTGGGGGCAATCGCATTAACCCGAATGTTGAACCTGCCCCATTCCACGGCGGCGCTGCGGGTCAGGCCCAGCAAGCCCATCTTGTTGATATTATAATCCGAATGCAGCCAAGCGCCGGTATCGGCATCAATCGAATAGAAATTGACCACTGTGCCGCCGCCGCGTGCTTTCATATGGGGAAAGGCGGCGCGCATCGCCCACCATGTCCCCCAAATCCCCATCGCCAAAGTATCGGCCAGCATCTCGTCGGTCTTATGCTCCAACAACACATTGGGCGACAATTGTGATGCATTGGTCACCAGACTGTCCAAACCGCCAAACGCATCCACCGCACGCTGGACCATCGCCTCAACCTGATCCTTGCTGCGCATATCCGCCGCCATGCCAATCGCCTGCGTGCCAAATTCGGCGCGAATTTCCGCTGCAACTTTTTCGGTTGCCGCGCCATCACGGCCAGTAATCAGCACCGAAGCGCCTTCTTTGGCCATGGCGCGTGAGATACCATAGCCAAGCCCTTTGGCCCCGCCGGTAACGATGGCGACTTTTCCTTCCAACAAGCGGCTCATGCAGTTTCTCCCATTTTCGCGTCCATTTCCATGCGATTTTCGCATTTGTCCCGCGTCAGCACATAGCCGCGCAGGATGCCTCCTGTGTCGATAAAGACATGCTTTGCCCCCTGCGCATCATCTTCAACACAGCACCATTCACCAACACAATTACGCGGTGGTGGCAGCAGATTGATCGGCAACAACGTCGTTTTCACCTGCACCGACAGCGGTGGAAAGCGAATTTCGGTGGGGTTTCCCAGCGCGCTAGGCGCAATCCCCCGCGCCGCCGCCATTATCGGCGTGACATAGGCGGATAGGCCATGCGGATATTCGGCGCAGTCGCCAATGGCAAAGATATGCGGATCGCTGGTCTGGCCAAATGCGTTGACCTTGATCCCGATACCAATGTCCAACCCCGCCTCCGCCGCCAGTGCGACATTGGGGCGCAGACCCACCGCCGATAGCACCACATCAGCCTCAATCCGCGTGCCATCATCCAATGTCGCGACATAGCCACGCGCATCGCTATTATAATGGATCGCCGTAATCATGCGCCCCAAATGCCATTCGACACCCGCCGCCGTCAGGGCGTCGCGGACATTCTCACCCACAGCAGGCGGCACCAATTGCGCCAGCGGCAGCGCCAGCATATCGACCACCACCGGCCTATATCCGGCCCCAATCAAATCATTAGCGAATTCCGTGCCAACCAACCCCGATCCCATAATCAACACCCGCGCATCATCGGGCATTTCGCTGCGAAAACGCGCATAATGCTCCAGCTGGTTGACCGAAATTGCGCGGTGGGCGGCATCGCCATCAATCACTGGCCGCACCGGCACTGCCCCCGTCGCCAGCACCAGCGCATCATAAGCTATCGGCCCGCCGGTGGTCAGCAAAGCCTTGCCTGCACGGTCAATCGCCTCGGCCTCGCGCCCGATCCGCGCATCCAATTTCAGCTGGACGCGCATCTTATCCGCAGGTGACGTGACCAATGTTGCCGCCGTCTTGCCCTTGGCCAATGCGGTGGACAGCGCGGGCTTGGAATAAAAATGCCCGTCTTCTAATGTCACCATAGTCAGCTTGGCATCGGGCGACAGGCGGCGCAATTCGCGCAGCACGCCAAATCCGGCCAGCCCGCTGCCAACCACAACAATAGATGGGGAGGGCGTGCTAGCCATAGCTATCAGAGGAAAATCGCGAGGTTGGACATGCCCAGCACCGATTGATCGACAATGATTTCGCGGCGGGCCAAGACATAAACACCTGAAACCTCGCGCCAGACATCGCGGCGTTCGGCGGTTAGTGTTTCATTATGCGGATTATCACCCCGGCTGCGTTCCAGAAACAAATAGCTGACCACTTCAAATTCGCCAGCAGCATCACATTCGCCGACGCGGACATTGGTGATAAAGCGGCGACAACGCGACGGCGGATCTTCGGCCCATGCGCTTTTCTGCAACCGGCCCAAGCGCATCAGGATCGAGGAATAATCATCGTCGAAATGAAACATCGTCCGCATCACATCGCGGTCTTTGTTCGCGCCGGTGCGGGTCAGGCGGATCGGTGCTTGATAGATCAAATCCTGTGCCAGCATCGCCAGCCAATCATCAAACCGGCGCTCATCCAGCGCGGCGGCTTCGTCATACAGCGTTTCCAGCAGGCGATTATAGATCGCACTGCCCAGCGGCACCCGCTTGCGCGAGACCAGCCCGCGCATGATGGTGGTCGAATCAGGGGCGGCGGTTGATTTGGTAACCCAGGTCATATCTCTCTCCCTAACTCTGCTCAGGCTTCGCTCATCAGCTTGTGATAGGCCAGCCACCAATTCCACTGGGTGTCGTCCTTGGTAAAGCCCGGATAGAGCAAGCCGCCGCCCTTCCACCCTTCGGGGCGTTCATGGCCATGCAGCGCCTTATATTTCAGCGTCATATGTTTGCTGACGCCGCCGCGCGCATTGCGCATAATCACCGGCCAGACATCGGCATCATCCTGCTCAATCGTGCCCGATGTGCCGGTTCCCTGCACCGAATTTTGCATCATATCGCGCTTCATTTGTTCGGGCGCGTCTTTTTCGGCAAAGATGAAATTGACAAATTCCACCTGATTTGGCCCCTTTGGCACATAGGTGTGCAGCGCCAGCGCACCGGATGCGCCGCCATCCATGCGCGGGGCAAAGATAAAGGCGATCAGAATATTGGGAAACATACCGCCCACTTGCGGCGGGATTGTCGCCAATTGCTCCACCTGATCGGCCGACAGGTTTTTGAACAATTGCGGGATCATCTCTTTGGTAATCCCCGGCGGGGTCAACAGATGCAGCCGCTCCTCGGTCGATTTGCCTTCAAACGGCACATCGGCAAACATCTTAAACGTCTTTTCCGCCTCCAAACAGCGCAAAGAATGGCCCTGTTCACAGGATACATCAACCCCATACATGCCGGGAGCCTGATCGTAGATTGTCTCCGCTGTGCCGCCCATCACCCCGCCTTCCATCAGTGAGCGGTGCAGCGTCAGCGTGTGAAAACCATCCGAGCCTGATTGCTCGCCCGGCACTTTCCAGTTGCACGGCAAAACAAAACGCTGCGGCGGCCCCAGCAATTCCAGCCCGCTGTCGGTGCGGCAAAACAGCATATCCAGATAATATTTCATGTCGCCAAGATAGTCATCGAACGACGGGCCATCGATGTTCCATGTTGCGAAGATCATCCCGCCATAGGTCGCAACACGGGCTTTTTTCAGCCCCAGCGTCTTTTTATCAACATCATTGCCGTGCATTTTTTCGCGCTCAACCGGCGCGCCGATAAAGTCACCATTCGGCTTAAAGGCCCATCCGTGATAGATGCATTGGTGGATCGGCTTGTTGCCCGCCTCGCCTAAACACACCCGCATCCCGCGATGCGGACAGACATTCAGCGAGACATT
>JBEAOQ010000124.1:0-4040 GCA_041164845.1 Pseudomonadota bacterium
GCTATCAGGCCTATTCGGCCTGCCCATCAGCCGCGCAAGCCTTGACCGCGATGACCCAGACGCAATTTGATGCCTATGTTGATGCGTTGAATCCACAGGGCAATACCTATCACGCGATTGGGATGTTGTGGGCGGCGCGGCTTAGTTCGACCAGCGGTATTTTTTCGGCCAATGTCAATGCCGCACCTGCCAATGGCCAAAGCGTGTCACGCCATTTGATCTTTATGACCGATGGGGATCAATCGGCCAATTATGCCTCGCAACAGGCCTATGGCATTGAATTTCATGATAAACGGGTCACTGATGATGGTTATACCGATGATGATAATCGGCATATCAACCGTTTTCGGGCGCTGTGTGATGCGGTCAAGGGCAAGGGTATCCGGATATGGGTGATTGGTTTGGCCACGGCGGTGACGACTGACCTGACCTATTGCGCATCACCCAACTCATCCTACGCTGCCACCAGTGCCGCATCGCTGAATACGGCGTTCCAAACCATTGCCAAACAGATTGGCGAATTGAGGGTTTACCAATGATCGGGTCACAGGGATATATGGCGTGGATTGCCCGCCTGAGAAAACATGCGCTGAACCGTCATCATGTCGCGGCGCTAGGCAGGGATCAACGCGGGGTGGCGGTGTTGGAATTTGCCTTTGTCGCGCCGGTGTTCATTATGATGATGATGGGCATTTTTAACATTGGTCAGATGATCTATGTCAAAAGTCTGCTGAATGGCGCGGTGCAGCAGGCGGCGCGGTATAGCGGCACGGAAAATGCCAATACCGCCACTTCGGACAATATCGTCAAAAGCATTGTCGGACGTATTGCCGTGGGCGGGGTGTTCACCACCACCCGCACCAGCTACTTCGATTTTGCCGACGTCAACCGCGCCGAAAAATATACCGATACCAATGGTAATGGCACTTGCAATAACAATGAAATATATTTCGATGAAAATAGCAATGGCCATTGGGACGCAAATGTCGGCGTGACCGGCAATGGTGCCGCCAATGACGTGGTGGTGATGACCACCAGAGTGCAATATTATCCGGTGTTCCGCATTCCCTTTATGCCCAACCAATGGCAACAATTCACCATTTCATCGACGGCAGTGACCAAAAATCAGCCCTTTGCTACTCAAGCCGCCTATAGTGCCACAACGGGAACCTGCCCATGATCGCCTTGATAACCCACACTGCAGGGCGCAGATTGCCTGCCCCTTTGCGCCGATTGGCCACTCCATTGCGCAAATTATCGGAGGATATTGCCGGCAATTCGATTACCGAATTTGCTTTGATCCTGCCTATTCTGATTACGCTGGGGATGTATGGCATGGAAACCGCCTATATGGCGACAATCAATATGCAGGTCAGCCAGATTGCCCAAAGCGTGGCCGATAATGGGTCACGGATGGAGCAGACCAGCAATAGCGGGGTTTCGCCGACGGTGACCGAAACCGATATCAATTCAGTAATGACCGGCGCCACTTTGCAAGGGGCAAACATTAATTTGAGCACGCGCGGCAAGGTGTTTTTGTCGAGCTTGGAGGTTAAGCCCAGCACCAGCCCGGCCCAGCAATATATCCATTGGCAACGCTGCACCGGCAGCTATTCCGCCAATTCATCCTATGGCGTCGAAGGGACGGTTGTCACCAATATGGGTAATGGTGTCACCAAAATCACCGCCCCCAGCGGCACCGCCGTGATGTTTGCCGAGGTGCATTATCAATATCGTGGGCTGTTTGGCTCGCTGTTTGTTCAGCCGATGGTGTTCCGCCAAGAAGCTGCGGTGATGATGCGCGATGATCGCAATTTGACGGCGGGCCTGACCGGAACCAAAACCGCAGTTTGCTGATTGCATTGTGGTGATTTCATCGCCAGATCATTGGCGATGAATATAGATGAATTGATCGCCCATTTACCCCTACCACAGCGTTTGGCGCTTGCCTATGCGCCAGCATCGGCGCGGGGGGCTTGGGCGGTGTTTTTGGCACTGGATGCGCGGTTGGCGGGGGTGGTGCGCGGCGCAAAAGAGCCAATGATCGGCCAAATCAAGCTGGCGTGGTGGCGGGATCGACTGCGTGAGGATGCCGTGGAATGGCCACAGGGTGAGCCATTGCTGGCGGCTCTTGGGGAATGGCAGGGGCGGCATGGGGCATTGGCGTCGCTGGTCGATGCTTGGGAAATTTTACTGGGCGATGCCCCTTTGCCAGCTGTGGATTTGCGCGAATTTGCGCGGTTGCGGGCGGATGCTGTGATGGGTTTGTGTGCGATGTTGGGGGCAGAATCTGCCCCTGAACGCAACGCAAAATTGGCCATGCGCTGGGGTTTGGCGGATTTGGCCGGGCATGTGTCGCATGGTGATGAACGCCGCGCCGCGCTGGGCTTAATGGCGGAATATGCAGGTGGGCGGGTCTTTGTGCCACGCCGGATGCGGCCTTTGTTGGTGCTTAATCATTTTGCCCAAATACAGGCGCGGGGCGAGGAACCGAGGATTATCGCCATGCTGTCGGCGATGCGGCTTGGCATATTGGGCATTTAAGCTATTCTCTTTATAATTTAAGGAGATTGGGCGCGATGAATCGCATGGTTTTGGGGGCGGTTTCGGCTTTGCTGATGGCGGCGGCAGGGATTTTCTGGTGGCAGGGGCGGGCGGCATTGGAACGCGGTGCGCCGCCGCCCGAGCTGAGTGGCCAGACGGGTAATGGCGGCGAGATTGAACTGCCCACCGCCGATCCGCATGGCCGGGGTGCGGCTTTGCCGGGCGGAGCCAAGCGGCTGATGTCCAAAGAAGAAAAACGCTTTAACCGCTATGACCGCAACAAGGATGGCCAGATTATCCGCAATGAAATGCTGGCGACGCGGGTCACTGGCTTCAAGAAATTGGACATCAACCGCGATAATCTGCTGAGCTTTGAAGAATGGGCGGTGAAAACGGCCAATCGTTTCAAAGAGGTCGATAAAAATGGCGATGGCATCGTCACCCGCGCCGAATTGGACGGCTATATGCTGGCCAAGGACAACAAACCCAAGCGCGCCAGCTGTGCCTGTGGCCCCGCGCCCAAAGCGGCGAAGGGGGTAAAACCCAATGATTCAGACGATGATGGTGATCCGACGAATTGATATTTTGTGGGGGATTTTTGATGGCAGATTCTGACTGCTTGGAATTGAACCTTGTGAGTCATTGCGGGCGTAGCGATACTATCAAGAAGGGATTTTGGCCAGTTCTGGAGATGGATTGCTTCGCTATGCTCGCAATGACAATTAACCTCACCACTCCACCACAAATTCCCGCAAATCCGCTTTGGCCCGATCGGTATAGGCCTCTTTGCGCGATTTTTTGGCCACGTCATGCAGCGGCGGAAACAGGCCGAAATTGATGTTCATTGGTTGATAGCTGGCCGCGTCGGCATCGCCGGTGATATGCGATAGCAGCGCCCCCAGCGCGGTGGTGGCGGGCGGCGCGATCCATGGGCGACCAGCCAATTCCGCCGCCGCCATCAAACCGGCCATCAGTCCGACGGCGGCGCTTTCGACATAGCCTTCGCAGCCAGTGATCTGGCCAGCAAAGCGGATATGCGGCGCGACCTTCAGCCGAAATTGCCGATCCAGCAGGGTGGGGCTGTTGAGGAAAGTGTTGCGGTGCAATCCGCCCAACCGCGCAAATTCGGCATTTTCGAGACCCGGAATGGTGCGAAACAGCCGCAGCTGTTCGGCATGTTTCAGCTTGGTTTGAAAACCGACCATATTCCACAAAGTGCCCAGCTTGTTATCTTGGCGCAGTTGAACCACGGCATGGGCCCAGCGGCCATTGGGATATTCGGGGCTGGCCATATGCGGATTATCCAGCCCCACCGGCTTCATCGGGCCAAAACGCAGCGTATCCAGCCCGCGTTCCGCCATAACTTCTATCGGCATACAGCCGTCAAAATAGGGGGTATTGGCCTCCCATTCTTTAAATATCGTTTTCTCCCCATCCATCAATCCGGTGTGGAAGGCCAGATATTCATCGCGGGTCATCGGGCAGTTGATATAGTC
>JBEAOQ010000125.1:0-3944 GCA_041164845.1 Pseudomonadota bacterium
TCTGCCCTGAGCTTGTCGAAGGGTTGTTCTTTCTTTTCCTATGGTTGCAAAGAAAAAGGCAACCCTTCGACAAGCTCAGGGTGGACGGGTATGGGTTGGAATCATTGATCTTTGGTATTAGGCCGGATTGATGGTGTGCCCCATGCCATTGTGTATACGCGGCGCGATGATCTTATGCGGTTGATTGGATTTCGTCGTGCACATGAGAAGGAGTTGCGTCGTCATGGACAGGCCTAAACCACCCGCTGATTTTGACGAAAATCCCATCTGGACGGATGAGATGCATGATCGCGCCCGTCCCGCCCATGAGGTGCATGGCCTAGATTTTGCTATGGGTATGGTCCGCCCGCGTGGGCGTCCGGCGCTGGCGGCTGGTGAACATAAAGCCAAGGTCAATATCCGCCTGTCGCCCGATGTGTTGGCGGCCTTGCGCGCAACGGGAGCGGGTTGGCAAACGCGGGTGGATCAGCTGTTGCGCAAGGCGTTTGTAAAGTAGGATTAGGCTTTTGCGAGGGCGGTCGCCACATCCGTCCGGCCAAAATCATCACCCTTGAACAACAGCTTCTGCCCGCGTTCCTTGGCCAGCGCATAGGAAAAGCAATCCCCGAAATTCAACCCGGCGCTGTGGCCGCTGCCTTTGCCGAATTGGCGATAGGCGGCGCGGGCGATTTTGGCTTGGGCTTCGTTGACGGGGGCGATGGTGATGGCGAAGAATGCGATGATCTCGTCAAGCTGATGGCTGGCAATGGGATCACGCGAGCCATCAATGACAATGCCAGTTTCCAGATAGCTAGCAGCAGAGACTTCGCGCGTTTCGGCATTCATAATGGCATCCGTAAATGTTTCGGCCTCCGGCTCGCGGCGCAAAATGGCGACCAGCGCCGATGAGTCGATAATCACTTGGGCATCCCCAGCTCATCATAAAGCAATTCGCCGTGGTCAATAGATTTCCAAGGTTCGACCAAACGCCTGGCGCACTCCTCGCTAATCGCTCGCACCCGCGCCAGGCGTTCTTCGCGGGTGAGATCAAACAGCCGTTTTTGCAATGCGGCGGTAATCGCTTCGGTCAGGCTCTCGCCGGTGCGCAGAACGATTTCATCAACCAAGGCACGGGCTTGCGCATTCTTTATATTGATCTGGATTGTCATAAAGAAACTCCTGCGAATGTTTCTTTACTACCATTCTTTACCAGCGACAGCAACCCATCACCGGCACAGCGCCATCCCCGACAGCTCGACATGGAAATGATTGCGATGCGCCGGATTATATTCTGGCCCCAGCACCGTGCCAAAGCGTTTGCAGGCGCTGCTCTGGATCAGGCGCAGGAATTGGCGTTCATTGGCGGTGCCCGCATTCCAATTGCCCAGCACGGTGATGCGGCGGCCATCGGCCAAGACAAAGCCCGATACATCAATCGCATTGCCGCTGGCATGGCCGCTGCGGTGGTCGGTTCCTGCGACATTGCGGCAATTATAGCTGCCCATGGTTTCAATCCGCACCAACGGACTGCCCAACATTTGCCGCGCCGCACGGTCGACGCCAAACCGCGCCCAACCGGCAAATGTAGCGGCCAGTGGACAGGTGACAGGGCCAAGATTGCTGACGCTCAGATCGGCATTATCGCTGGCCAGACTGACCAGCCGCACCGCATTGATCGTGGCGCAGCCCGCGCCGTAATATTGATCGGGCAAGGGGGTGAACCCCGCCGATCGCGCACCCAGATCGGCCAGACACGCCCGCGTTTCGGGGGCGGGCGCAAAAGTCATGGCTGTGGTCTGGATGCGCATTGGTTTGGCAAATTGGGGCATATCGGATTGCGGGATCGCCCCACAAGCCGAGAGATATGCCGCAATGGGCAGAAAGGGGAGAAATTTCCGCACCCCTGCAATATCGCAGATGGTGCTTAATCTGGGCCGCAAAGATGTGGTTAGCGGCTGTGGTTAAGGATGGGTAAAAGAAAAGGCCTTGCGAACAGGCTGTCCGCAAGGCCTTTATATTACGGCAAATGCGGTTAGGCAGATTTGCCCAGACCGGTCAGATCACCTTTGACCACACCAAACAACCGGCAAGCCAGCGATGTCGCCACGGCACCAGCAGCCGAAAGACCCAGATTGCTGGCAATAGCGCCAAGCTGGGTGCCAATAGCTGGAATATGGCCCAAGGCCACCGCCGCAGCGGGCAATACCAGCACGGTCAATATCAGTCCGCCGCGCGTATCATCACCATAAAGCACGCCAGCGATAAGACCTAGGACAACCAAAACCAATCCAGCATCAACCCCCGGAATGGCGACAAAAGCATAGACAACAGACAACAAAATAGCCAGCGCACGCGCCAAGCCTGCAATTTTACCTAACATATTCCCCTCCAATGTGTTTGTGGGTTATTTTTTTGACCCATGAGGAACTTACCGGATTCATACATTATTAACAGAAAAAAATGCTGCGCAGCAAACGATTGTTTTTGTGTTATATAATCTAATATTTACCCGAACAGATATTTTCGTATCTTGGAAAAATGCTGCACTATTTGCCGCAATTATGCCCCGTTGCCGCATATTTTGGTGGATGATTCGCTTGACTCCTGATGCCCTGCATCTAAGGGCGGCGACGGGCCACGCGGTCCCAACGCCGCGCTGCTCTCTGTAAGGAGAGAATACATGACTGCACTTCTAATGCCCGCGCTTAAACCTGCGCGCCCGTTCTTTTCATCCGGCCCCTGCGCCAAGCCGCCCGGATATTCCCCCGAAAAACTCGCCACCGCATGTCTGGGCCGTTCGCACCGTGCGAAAATTGGCAAGTCGCGTCTGGCGCTGTGCATCGATTTGATGCGCGAAATTTTGCAACTGCCCGACACCCACCGCATTGGCATTGTCCCCGGTTCTGACACTGGCGCGTTTGAAATGGCGATGTGGACAATGTTGGGGGCGCGTCCAGTCACCACGCTGGCATGGGAAAGTTTTGGCGAGGGTTGGGTGACCGATGCGGTTAAGCAGCTGAAATTAGACCCCACGGTGATCCGGGCCGATTATGGCGCGATTCCCGATTTAAGCACGGTCGATTGGTCGCATGATGTGTTGTTCACTTGGAACGGCACGACATCGGGGGCGCGGGTGCCCAATGGCGATTGGATTGCCGATGACCGCGAAGGTTTGAGCTTTGCCGATGCCACCAGCGCGGTGTTTGCCTATGATATTCCGTGGGATAAGATCGACGTAGCAACATTTAGCTGGCAAAAAGTGCTGGGCGGCGAAGGTGGTCATGGGGTTTTGATCCTTGGCCCGCGTGCGGTGGAACGGCTGGAAAGCTATACCCCTGCTTGGCCACTGCCGAAAGTGTTCCGCCTGACTGCTAAGGGCAAGCTGGCCGAGGGCGTGTTCAAGGGTGAGACGATCAACACCCCGTCGATGCTGGCGGTAGAAGATGCGATTTTCGCGCTGGAATGGGCGAAAGGGCTGGGCGGATTGCCCAGGTTGCAAGCGCGATCCGACGCCAATGCAGCGGCTTTGGACAAGATTGTGCAGGAGCGCGATTGGTTGAGCCATCTGGCGGCTGATCCGGCAACCCGGTCGAAAACATCGGTGTGTCTGTCGGTGGCGGATGCGGATGAGGCTTTTATCAAGGCCTTTGCTGGCGCGCTGGAAGCACAAGGCGCGGCCTATGATATTGCCGGATACCGCGATGCCCCGCCGGGCCTGCGGATTTGGTGCGGGGCGACGGTAGACACCGCCGATATAGAGGCGCTGGGGCCGTGGCTTGATTGGGCTTATGCCAGTTTGCGCGGGTAATTCCTCTCCCATTTCGGGAGAGGAGCGAAACTTATGAGCGTAGCGAATTAGTTGCAGCGGAGAGGGTCGCGCACTGACGCCCCCCTCTCCAACTTCGCCTAGGCAACAAACTGCCAAGGCTTCGTATCCTCTCCCGCAAGGGGAGAGGGACTAAGGA
>JBEAOQ010000126.1:0-5007 GCA_041164845.1 Pseudomonadota bacterium
CCACCGAACGACCCAAATCAAAGCAGCGCCGCGCTGTCGGCTGGTTGGGCGGGAAAAAAGTATTGGTAATAATTGGCACATGCGGGATCACCTTGTCACGCATGATCTGGCGATAAACAAAACCAAAAGCGTGACCGATGCCGCTGTTCCAATGCCCCGGATGTTCGGGCAATTTATTGGCGCGGGCGATGTCGAATTGGTCGGCAATGGCCGCGCGGATGAGATGGTCAGCCAGCGTAGGCAGCCCAGGATATTCGGTATAGACTGGCGGATTATGCCCCGCCTCCGCCGCGTGAATACCGGGTGCCATCTTGGCAGCCTGCTCATCGCTTGCGGGTTCATTCCAAATCGTCACGCCATTAAAGATGGTAAAGGCGGGCATCAGATCATCAAGGAACAATTCGCTTTGGTCGTTGCCAAAAATAACCGCGACGTCAGGAGCCTTATTGGCAAAAATATTCGCCATCCGCCCGATTGCCACATCACATGCTTGCTTGCGCCGTGTGCGTTCGGGCAATGTTGCTTGGGCACCAAGATTTTCATCCGCACGCATCTCCACCAGCGTGGCAAAGTCATAGATGCACCCACGAAACGAATGATTCTTGCGCGCATGATCGGCGGGCAAACGGAGCAGCCATTCTTGTGGCGTGGTCGACAGGGTCGGCCCATGCGTCGTCCATAGCCCAAGGATAATCTCTGCCATAGTCAGCAGTCCAACTTAAACACGTGGCGGGCGTTGCCTTCGAATATCAGCTTCTTGTCGGCATCGCTTAACCAGTCAAATCCGGCAATTGTCGGGGCAATGTCGTCCATCGTCCGCCCACTGCCATCCGCATCTTTCGAGCCGACGCCGGGGCATTCAGACCCAAACAAGCAACGATCCGCACCGACTGTCTCGATCAGCAACCGCAACGCACCCTCGGTGTAGAGCACAGTATCGAAATAGAGCTTGCGCAGACCATCTGAAAATCGCTCCTTGACGCCTGGCCTAATCGAATTCGCCTCGAACCGACCGATCTGGTATGGGATCGCGCCGCCGCCATGACTGACGACGATCTTCAAGTTGGGGAAGTCTCGCAACACGTCGGAATTGACGAGGTTGTAAACTGCGGTCGTTTCTTCATTGATAAAATGCAGCGAATAAGGCTCGCGATCCGAGCGCGAACCGGTGCCATGAATATGCGCCGGAAAATCCAATTCGCATAGTTTTTCGTAGAGCGGATACCAATAGCGATCACCCAAGCCCGGGGCTTTGGGGCCGGAGTTTTCGTATGGGTCAGGGTTAAGCAGACAACCCTTGAAGCCAAGGCCAACACAGCGGTCAAGCTCCGGCAGCACGTTTTCAATCGGCTCGCCAGCGACTTGCGGCAAGCCGCAAACCCCGAAAAACAGATCTGGAAACAGCTGCATTTGGCGGTGGATGATGACGTTAGTCTCTTCGGTAAACCAGTGAACCACGCGGCCCGGCTCGAAGCTCGACATCATCTGGAACGGCCGAGGCGAGATTAACTGGCGGTCAGTCTTGTGCTGGCGCAGCATATCGAGGTGACCGCATGGTGCCATCTCGATCTTGTTGGCGGCGCGCCTGATCTCGTCATCACTGACAACCACCTTGCCGCGCCCGTGCGAACCGCGATGCGACAAGATATTAGCTTTATACGAATAAAGTTCGGCCGGGGCGCTAACATGGCCGTGGCAATCAATAATCACGATAGGCTCTCCTTTGCCATCGACCTCTAAGCCATAGTTGATCGCAGTCAAGATATAATCAGACGTCTGCTAATTTATTTGCGACACTGAATCCGCAGTTGACAGCCTGTCCGCAACGGGCGATATGATAAGCAGATGTCTGATTAGTTTGGGCGGATGATTAGGGGTATATCGTGGCGTTAGAAACGGACACGGAAAGCAAACGCGCCGATTTTTATGCTCGCTTGGATGCGTCAGCGATGACCCCGCTATGGGAAACACTCCACGCGCTGGTGCCGAAATCGCCAGCGACACCCGCCCTTCCCGCACATTGGGACTATGACAATATCGTTCGCCCTAAATTGATGGAGGCGGGAACCCTGATAACCGCGCAAGAGGCAGAGCGGCGCGTGCTGATTCTCGAAAATCCGGGGCTGCGCGGCAAAGCATCGATTACCCACACACTTTACGCCGGACTCCAGCTGATCCTCCCCGGTGAAGTCGCTCCGGCGCACCGTCACAGCCAATCGGCGCTGCGCTTCGTGGTCGAAGGAAGCGGCGCATATACTGCGGTCGCGGGTGAGCGGACGTTGATGCAACCGGGCGATTTCGTGTTGACCCCTAGCTGGACTTGGCACGATCACGGCAATGAAAGCGAAGGCCCAATGGTCTGGCTTGACGGGCTAGACATTCCCCTGATCGGGTTCCTTGATACCGGTTTTGCCGAGACGGCGAATGTCGAATCACAAGCAGTCAGCCGACCAATTGGCGACAATCTGGCGCGCTACGGAGCCAATCTTTTGCCGGTGGATTGGACGCCAAATAGTGGCAATTCGCCCATCTTCAACTACCCTTATGCGCGCAGCCGCGAATCGCTCGCAACGCTAGCCACCAATGGTGATCCCGACGCCTGTCACGGCCACAAGCTGCGCTATGTTAATCCCGCCAATGGCGCAGCGCCCATGCCGACGATCGGCGCATTTATCCAGCTATTGCCTGAGGGATGGAGCGGCGCACCCTATCGCGCCACTGACGGCACCGTCGTCTCGGTGGTTGAAGGTTCGGGTATCAGCGTGATCGGCGGAGTACGCATCGCGTGGAAACCGCGTGACGTATTCGTGATCCCTGCCTGGGCCTGGACAGAACACCGCCCAGACAACGAGGCGGTGTTGTTCAGCTTTTCAGACCGGCCTGTCCAACAGGTGCTTGGTCTGTGGCGTGAAGAGCGCGGTAATCCTTAAATCGACCAACGGAGTAGTTCATGTCCATACCACAAGCCCCCGCACCAACCACTGTGCCCGTCAAGGGTGGCGGCGCATTTCCTGTTCGTCGGATCTATTGCGTCGGCCGCAATTACCGCGCGCACGCCATTGAAATGGGCGCTGACCCCGACCGTGAAGACCCTTTTTTCTTTCTTAAGCCAAGCGATACTATCGTGCCAAGCGGCAGCACGATAGCCTATCCACCGCGCACCACAGACTATCAGCACGAGATCGAATTGGTGGTCGCCATCGGCAAGAGCGGGCGCGACATATCCGTGGATAATGCGCTTGATCATGTGTTCGGCTATGCTGTCGGATTTGACATGACCCGGCGTGATTTACAGATGGTGGCACGCAAGGCTGGGCGGCCATGGGATATGGGCAAAGGCTTTGACCAGTCAGCACCCTGCGGCGAAATTACCCCAGCCAGCGAAACAGGGCCGATGAGCAGCGGGACAATGCGCCTGACAATCAACGATGAGATGCGCCAAGAAACCGATCTGTCGTTGCTGATCTGGAGCGTGGCCGAGGTCATTGCCGATCTATCGGCTTATGGAGAGCTGGTCGCGGGCGATTTAATTTATTCGGGCACACCCGAAGGCGTTGGCCCGGTTCTTCGCGGCGACCGCTTGGTCGGACGGATCGACGGGCTGGCTGATCTGACGCTCGACATCGTGTGATGAGCAGCATGGAGGGCGCGGTGACACAACATAATATCGTAATCATCGGCGGCGGCATAGCCGGACTGGCGCTGGCGCTTAATTTGCATGGCCATGGCATAGCCGTGCAACTCTATGAAGCCGCACCGGAAGTAAGGGAGATCGGTGTCGGGATAACCCTGCTGCCCCATGCGATGCGCGAAATTGCGCATCTTGGGCTTGCGCCAAAAATTATCGCCGCCGGCATAGAAACACGCGAGAGTGCGTTTTTCAACCGCTTTGGCCAGAAGTTATTTGCCGAACCACGTGGTCGGCTGGCTGGCTACCCTGATCCCGAAATCGGCATCCATCGCGGGCAGCTACATGGCATCCTCTATCGTGCGGCGCTTGAACGGCTGGGCGCAGATGCCATCAAGACCGATCACCAGTTTGTCACGCTCGATCAAGGGGCCAACGACGTCACCTTGCGCCTCCAATCATCGACAGGAACCGCACTTCCGCCAGTCAGCGCCAAAATCGCCCTCGCCTGTGACGGGGTCAATTCGGCCGTACGCCGTCATTTTTATCCGGAAGAACAAGTCGCGTTCACGGGCATCAATACCTGGCGCGGGGTGACGCGGCGCAAGCCGATTCTGGATGGGCGCACCTATTTGCGGATTGGGTCGATCCGCACTGGCAAGATTGTCGTCTATCCCATCATTGATGATATTGACGGATCGGGCGACCAGCTAATCAACTGGATCGCCGAGATCGAAACCGACCAAGCCCAAAAAAATGACTGGAACAAGCCGGGGGCCAAAGCCGATTTTCTGCCGATTTTCGAAAGTTTCAAATTTGACTGGCTTGATGTCGGCGACTTGATCCGCGATGCCGAGTCAGTGCTCGAATATCCTATGGTTGATAAGGATCCCATTGACAAATGGACCTTTGGCCGCGTTACTTTTGTCGGTGACGCGGCGCATCCCATGTATCCTCGTGGATCGAACGGTTCCGCTCAGGCGTTGATTGACGCCCGCACTCTGGCCGATCTGATTGCTGGCAACGACGATCACAAAGCCGCACTACAAAGCTATGAAGCACAAAGATTGCCAGCGACATCGGCGGTCGTTCGCGCCAACCGCAGCAACCCTCCTGATGTCATCAACCTCAAGGTCGAAGAACTGCTTGGCGACACACCTTTCGACAATCTTGACGATCATATCTGCCTAGCAGATCTGCGCGCACTTTCGGATCATTATAAACGCATAGCTGGCTTCGCCGGACGGCAGCCTGCATGACAATAAGCAAATCCCATTTCGAATTTGGTTTCGCAATGCAATTGGGTTAGGGCGGCTGTATGAATGATCAGAAGACGTCCGGCAAGAAGCCTATGAAGGACCGCGCCGAAAACCAAGATC
>JBEAOQ010000127.1:0-2950 GCA_041164845.1 Pseudomonadota bacterium
AAACGCCGACCACCCGATCTCGAATTGCCCGATCCGGCGGCGGAGATAGGGGCGGAACTGGGGTCGGGTAATGGGGCAAAATCGCGGATGATTCCCCTGCCATATATTCGCAAAGAGGAAAAATCCGGTGTTTTGGCGGATGTTGCCGGCGAAGATAAGCAAAGCGAATTGCAGGAGCATTGGCGCTTGCTCTATGTCGCGATGACCCGCGCCGAAGAGGCTTTGTTTATCGCCGGCGCGCTGAAAAACAGCGAAACCGCGCCGCATGACGACAGCTGGTATGCGCGGCTGGCTGATATTTTTGCTGATGCTGCGCCGGTGGATGTGCCGATTTGGGGCCAGCAATGGCAGTGGGGCGCGCTGCCGCCGCTGCCGCCGAAAATGGCCGAAACTGTGGCATTGCCGATAGCCGAAGCCAAACCCGGTTGGATGACCCGCCCGCCCGCCGCCGAACCGCGTCCGGCCAAACCGCTGGCCCCATCATCGCTGGGCGAGGATATGTCGGCGGATGCGCCGGTGATGGCGGGGGCGGATGCTGCGATTTTGGCGACGGCGGCGCGGCGCGGGGTGTTGATGCACCGGATGTTGGAACGTCTGCCCACTGTGCCGCTGGATGATCGCCGCGATGCCGCGATACGCTGGTTGGCGCGGCAGGCGGGCGATTTGTCCGATGCGGCGCGGGCCGAAATGGCGGCGGCGGTGTTGGCGACGATTGCTGACCCACGCTGGGCCGAGCTGTTTGCCCCTGATACCTTGGCAGAAGTGCCGATAACCGCCAAATTGGGCACGCGGATTATTGCCGGAACTATTGATCGGTTGCTGGTGGAACCGACCCGTATCCGGCTGGTTGATTTCAAAACGGCGCGGCATGTGCCGGTGGGGGTCGAGGCGGTGCCATCAGCGATCTTGCGGCAAATAGCGGCCTATGCGGCGGGTTTGGCGGCGATTTATCCGGACAGGGTGATCGAGGCGGCGCTGCTGTATACCCATGCGCCGCGCCTGATCGAAATCCCCGCAGGGATTTTGCAGCGACACAAGCTGGCATTGCTGGGCGAGGAGTAAATCTTGCGAGATGGGCGGTTGCAATGCCAACTCTCTTGCTTACATAGACGCCAGATTAGGAGATATTTATGGCCACTATCCACGTTACCGACGCCAATTTTGAAGAGCTAGTGTTAAAGGCCGACAAGCCGGTGATGGTCGATTTTTGGGCCGATTGGTGCGGCCCGTGCAAAATGATTGCCCCCGCATTGGAAGAAATCAGCGATGAGCTGGCGGATGATGTGATTATCGCCAAGCTGGACATCACGGAAAACACCGATGTCGCCAGCAAATATGGCGTCCAGTCGATTCCCTTGATGCTGATGTTCAAAAATGGCGAAGTGGTGGCCAATAAGCTGGGCGCTGCACCAAAGGGCCAGTTGAAAGCGTGGATTCAAGGGGCTTTGTAAAAGCGCCTCCCTTTTTTAGAGGCAGGGCTATCGCATATGGCAAATATGAAAAGAAGAAGAGGTTCACGCAGAGGCGCAGAGGCCCAGAGAAGAAGGGAAGAAGGGAAGACGCAGAGGGTTGTGATGTGTTGAGAAAATTATCTCCCGCATCGAAGGTGGAATAATATATTAGATTTCATCCAGTCAAGTCCTCCTCTCTGCACTCTCTGCGGCTCCCTTTTTCCTCCGCGTCTCTGCGTGAACTCCTTTCTAAAAGACATATGCGATAGCCTTGCGCTCAAGGGAGGACTGTTAAACCCCCGCCATCCGCGCCGCCAGATCATCCCACAGGCGCGGATTGGCGGCGGCGAGCAGGCCTTTGCGACTATCATCGACGCGATAGGCGCTGCCGTCTTCTCGCGCCGCTTTGCCGCCCGCTTCATTGAGGAACAGCACCCCGGCAGCATGATCCCAAGCCAAAGTGCGCTCAAAGATCGAGCAATCATTGACCCCCAGCACCAGACGCGGATATTGTTCCGCAGCACAGCGCGGAATATCGGCCAAAGTATAATGTGGGGCGATCTGGTCTTTCAGCGCGGTGCGTTTGACGGGGTCGGTAAACAGTAGTGAAATCGCGGCAATCGGCGGGGATTGGCCGGTGGTTTTGGCGGTAATTCGTGCCCCATTGATCCACGCGCCTTGGCCCGCTTGTGCCGCACAAAACCGCCCGCTGATCGGGTCTAAAATCCAGCCGCCAATGGTCACGCCGCTTTGCGCCAGTGCCACCAAAATACCGAACGGAGGTCTGCCAGCGGCAAAATTATTGGTGCCGTCCAGCGGATCAATAATCCAGCACAGATCGCCCGCCAGTCGCGCCAAAATCGCCGGATCGGCATGGGCGGCTTCTTCGCCAACAATCGCCGCTTCGGGCAGGATTTTGGCCAATCCATCGGCCAGAATGGCTTCGGATTCGCCATCGGCAATCGTCACCAGATCATCGGCAGCTTTTTCGACAATTTGCCCAGCGGTCAGCCGCTGATAATGCGGCAATATGGCGTGGTTTGCGGCATGGCGCATAAGGGTTTCGACAGCGTTTGTTAGTATTGTTGACATCATTGAATACCAATTGTTGACAGGCCCCACCACCCCCAATCCCTCCCCTGAAGGGGAGGGGAGTTTTGTTTAACTCCGATAATCCGCGTTGATCGAAATATAGCCATGGGTCAAATCGCAAGTCCACACGGTCGCACGGCCATCGCCCAGCCCCAAATCGACATCAATCCGAATGTCAGCCCCGCGCAAATGCGCCGCCACCGGTGCTTCGTCATAATCGGCCACCGGCAGACCGTGGCGCGCGGCCCAGACCCCGCCAAAGCCGATCGACAGCAGGTCACGGTCGGCCGGTTCACCCGCCTTGCCCACGGCCATGACGACGCGGCCCCAATTGGCATCCTCGCCGGCAATCGCGGTTTTGACCAAGGGCGAATTGGCGATGCTTAACCCCACCCGCCGCGCCGATT
>JBEAOQ010000128.1:0-2917 GCA_041164845.1 Pseudomonadota bacterium
GCATGGCAATGGCTCCTAATGGGGGGCATATATGCCCCATAACCGCACCATAATTAGAGCCAAATGCCTAATCACGCAAATTTGCCTTTTCCGCCGCCTTCGCCTATAGCAGCGCAGACACCCCGGCTTGCACAGTCCGGGGCTTTTAATTTTACCCCGCTACACAAGGAATCTAAGCGATGTCGCGTCGCCGTCAAATTTACGAAGGCAAAGCCAAAATCCTTTACGAAGGCCCAGAACCCGGCACCATCGTCCAATATTTTAAAGATGACGCCACCGCCTTTAATGCGCAAAAACGTGGCACTATCAATGGCAAAGGCGTGATTAACAACCGCATCAGCGAATATGTGTTCACCCGTCTGGCCCATATCGGCATCCCCACCCATTTCATCCGCCGCATGTCGATGCGCGAACAATTGGTGCGTCAGGTCGACATTATCCCCATCGAAGTGGTGGTGCGCAATGTCGCCGCCGGCTCGATCAGCAAACGTCTGGGCATCCCCGAAGGCGAAGCCCTGCCCCACACT
This sequence comes from Pseudomonadota bacterium, assembly GCA_041164845.1. GTDB lineage: Bacteria > Pseudomonadota > Alphaproteobacteria > Sphingomonadales > Sphingomonadaceae > Novosphingobium. Next base: position 528 of record JBEAOQ010000128.1, read on the forward strand.
TTGATCGAATATTATTACAAAGATGATGCGCTGGGCGATCCGTTGATTTCCGAAGAGCATATCGCCTGCTTTGGCTGGGCCACCAATGAGGAAATGCAGGATATTTCGTCAATGGCGATCCGCGTCAATGATTTCCTGTGTGGGATGTTTGCCGCGATCAATATCCGGCTGATTGATTTCAAACTGGAATTTGGCCGCATCTATGATGGCGATTACAGCCGTGTAATTCTGGCCGATGAAATCAGCCCCGATGGTTGCCGTCTGTGGGATATGACCAGCGGCGAAAAGCTGGACAAAGACCGTTTCCGTCAGGATCTGGGCGGGATCGAAGAAGCCTATCAAGAGGTGGCGCGGCGGCTTGGCCTGCTCCAAGACGACAATGGCCCTTCCGAAGTGCTGGATATGTCCAAACATCGCAAATTGCGCGGAAAATAAACCAAAAACACACGGGCGGCATTTCGTCGGATTGCAAATGCCGCCCGTCGATAAATTGATTTAAGCCATTGCCACGGGGTGATTTTGCCGCAAGATTATGCGGATGAAAAAACCACTCCTGCGTTCCGCCCCGCTGCTCTCGCTGCTGGCTATCTGCTTTACCATTTCCGCCAGCCCAATTATTGCCGCTGCAAAGCATCCCCCCGCAAGATCAGCTGCAAAGCCCGCATCAAAACCCATTTGGCCGTGGCAAGCTAGCGACATTGCGGTCGATCCGGCCTATGTCTTTGGCAAATTGGCCAATGGCATGCGCTATATCATCCGCAAAAATGCCAATCCAGCGGGCACCGTGCTGGTGCGCTTTGACATTGCAGCTGGCAGTTTGGCCGAGCGTGACGACGAACGTGGCTATGCCCATTTCTTGGAACATATGGCCTTTCAGGGCAGCACTCATGTCCCGGCTGGTCAGATGATCCCCCTTCTCGAACGCAAAGGCTTGGCTTTTGGCGCGGATACCAATGCCGAAACGGGGTTGGATCACACCACCTATATGCTGGATTTGCCCAATAATAAGCCGGAGCTGCTGGACACCGCCCTGAAGCTGATGCGCGAAACTGCCAGCGAGCTGACCATTGATAACACCAGCGTCCAGCGCGAAAGCGGGGTGATTTTGGCCGAAAAGCGTGATCGCAACAGCTGGCAAATGCGCAGCGGCATAGATCAGATCAAATTTGCCTATGCCGGATCGCGTTTGGCCAATTATCAACCCAGCATCGGCAGTATAGAATCCATAAATGCCGCCACATCCGCCAAAATACGCGGCTATTGGCAGCGTGAATATGTCCCCGCCCATGCCACCCTCATCGTGATTGGCGATATTGATCCCAAAGCCATCGAACACGCCATCGCCCAAAAATTTGCCAGCTGGAAAGCGGCAAAAGCCACCCCCATCGCCAGTGCTGGCCCCATATCCGCCACAGATCAGGGCCGCACCAGCATCTATCTTGATCCAGCCAGCCCCGAACGCCTGACAATCATGCGCAATGGCGCGTTTCAGGATGAGCAAGATACCGTCGCCACCCAGCGCAAACAAATCCTCCGCCTGATCGGCTATGCCATCATCAACCGCCGGATGCAAAGCGCGGCCCGCCGCAGCGATCCCCCCTATCAAAGCGCTAATTTCGGCAGCGACGACGTGTTCAAAGAGGCGCGCACCACCGCGTTAATCGTCAACAGCAATGATGGCGCTTGGGCCAAAGGGCTGGCCGCCGCCGCCGCCGAATATCGCCGCGCTCTGGCCAATGGCTTCACCACGGGTGAAATCAACGAACAGGTGGCCAATGTCGGCAATTATATCAAACAAATGGCCGCCGGTGCCAATACAAGCTCCAATTCCGACCTGTTGCGAGATGTCATCTCCCTGCTGCGCAAAGACAGTATTCCCGCCATTCCGGCGCAGCAATTGGCCCTGTTTAACGCCTTCATCCCGCAGATCACCCCCGAAGCCGTGCTGGCCGAGCTGAAATATGAAGCGGTGCCGCTGGATAATCCGCTGATCCGTTTCCAAGGCAAACAAGCACCCGATGGCGGAGAAAAGGCGCTGCGCAGCGCATGGGATAGCGCAATGGCCACACCAATTTCTGCCGCAGAAACCCAAACCACAGCCAAATTTGCCTATGGCGATTTTGGCCCAGCGGGCAGCGTGGTCAGCGATATGCGCGAACCTTTGCTGGGCATCCGCCGCCTGATTTTTGCCAATGGGGTGAAATTAAATCTCAAACACAATGATTTTGAAAAAGACCGGATTTATGTCAATGTAACGATAGACGGCGGGCAAATGCTGGCAACCAAAGCCAATCCCTTGGCCACGGCGATGACCTCGGCGCTGGCCAGTGGTGGATTGGGTAAACACAGTCAGGATGAATTGCAAAGCCTGTTGGCCGGTCACACCTTGT
>JBEAOQ010000129.1:0-9958 GCA_041164845.1 Pseudomonadota bacterium
TTCGCTGCGCTCGGCAGTGGCACAGGAAGGGCGTGGCGATAATGTTGTCACCGGATCGCCCAACCCCGCCTATGCGTCACTGGTGTCAATGCGGGCTGAACGTCAGGCCAATCTGCAAGCCCAACAAGCACGTAAAGCTGCGCTGGAAGGCGAAGTGGCACGGGTTGCGGCGGAACGGATTGCCAATCCGGAAGTGGCCGCAGAAGCGCAAAACATCAGCCGCGACTATGATGTGTTGAAAACACAATATGACAAGCTGCTGACCGACCGTGAAGCCATGAAACTGCGTGGATCGGCTGCGACATCGACCAATGCGGTGAAATTCCAAGTGATTGATCCACCAACGACACCACGTCAACCCATCGCACCTAACCGTCCGATGCTGTTGTTCGGGGTGCTGGTTGCCGGGGTCGCCGCTGGACTGGGTGTTGCCTATGCCGCTGGTGAATTGCGCTCATCCTTTGCCACCACGTCCAAGCTGGAACGGGCGCTGGGTCTGCCGGTTCTGGGTGCGGTATCGCAATCCGTATCTTCGGAAAGCAAAGCCGCACGTTTGGCCAAACAATCCACTTTCTTCGCCGCATCGGCTGCTTTGGTAGGGCTGTTTGTCCTGCTGATGGCCACCGAATTCATCTCACGCGGCATGGTCGCTTAAGGAGGGTATGACAATGTCACAGCCTAACAGAAACCCAGAGTCAGATCCAAAAGACTCACTGATTGAACGGGCGATCCGCGCCTTTGAATCCGGCGGACTGCAACGTCCAAATCCGGCAGATGTGGCGGGAACGATGCCACGCCCTGCCGAAATGCTGCAACCACAGGCGCAGCCAGAGGTTGCACCACCGGCTTCGGTAGCGCCAGTCGCGGCACCTGCTCCTCAGCTGTATAGCCCCGAGCCAGCGGCGCAAGCCTTTGATCCGGCACCGCAGGTCTATGCGCCTGCTCCGGCACCAGCTCCGGTCTATCAGCAAGCTGCGGCACCGCGCGGCAGCCGGTTTCGGGTGGATGCATCGCGGCTGCATGCCGAAGGGCTGATTGCCCCTGGCAGCGGGATTACCGCGCATCTGGAAGAGTTCCGGATTATCAAGCGTCAACTGCTGTCGCAAGCGCAAGATATGCGCCGGCGCGGTGGCACTGCGGCCTCGCAACGGGTGTTGATCACATCGGCCCTGCCCGGGGAAGGCAAGAGCTTTTGCGCTGCCAATCTGGCGCTGGTGTTTGCCGCCGAGAAGGACAGCGATGTTCTGATCGTGGATTTCGACTCGGCGCGCAATTCGGTGCTGTCCAGCTTTGGTCTGCCCGCAGGCCCAGGTTTGATTGATGCCTTGGCCAATCCTTCGGTCGATGTGCGTGATTGCATCATGCATACCGATATTCCCGGACTGTCGGTGTTGCCAGGTGGCCGTTCCACCAGTTCGGACAATGAATATCTGTCATCGGCGCGGGCGCAAGAGGTGCTCGATCTGCTGACCGAGGATGCACCGAACCGGATTGTGCTGTTCGACAGCCCTCCGGCTTTGGCGGCGTCTTTGCCCGCTGAACTGGCGAAAATTGTCGGGCAAGTGGTGTTGGTGGTGAAAGCCGAAGGCACCAGCCAAGGCGCGGTGCAGGATGCGGTGTCACTGGTATCGGCCTGTCCGAATGTTCAGCTGCTGTTGAATGGCGTGCAGTTCAGCCCCAGCGGTCGCCGTTTTGGCACCTATTACAAGTAAGTGAGAGCAATGGGTCGCAAACTTCATCTTATGTCTGCACAGGCAACGGCAATGGCCAGCATCTTGGCCATTGCCGGAGCCGTGATTGCCCCCCATCAGGCGATGGCACAAGCACGGCCCTATGCCACCAATGGGACATATGAGGATGTTTTGAACCCGCAAGTGGGCACTGGGACGATTGTCGATGAGGGCAGCGGGTCATCCTATGACCAACTGACCAAGCCCGATATTTCGCCCTATGGTTTGAAGCCTGACGATATTCGGACAGCCGATCCGGATACCGATATTCCCACCGATGCGCGGTCACGTGATCGGTTGGCGCGGCAACGGGCTGAAGAAGAATCGGTGCGTTCGCGTCGGCGTAAGAACAGCCTGTTTGACCATGAATCGGGCTATCAGCGCACCAAATATATTGTGCCCTATATCGAAGCATCGCAGGTGGTGGATGCGCGGATTTCGCCGCAGCATGACACAGTGACCTATTCGGTTTTGGCCGCTGGCGTTGATGGCGCGATTGATCGGCGCAATTTTCAAGGCAGCGCGTCTTTGCGTTTTGAACGCCGCTTTGGCTGGGGCCACGCGGGCAGTTCGAACACGGTTTCAGGCGTCGGGCGCAGTTCTACGGGCTTGATCCAAGATGTGTTGCATCTGGAATTGGCCGGTTATGCCAACCGCACCCATATTGATGGCAATGGTTCGGCGGGAGCCGCCGGTTCAACCGATGTGATGACCCAGATTTGGTCGGTATTTGGCGGGCCTACGCTGAAAACCGATGCTGGTGATCTGAAAATAGATGGGCATTACCGTATTGGCTATTCCAAAATCGGCAATACGGCGGGCAGTTTGGTAACGGTAACCGGCCAGCCGATTGCCGATATTTTTGACAGCAGCACGGTGCAAGATGCTGGTTTCCGGGTGGGCAACCGTCCGGGTGATGGTTTGCCGATTGGTTTGGCGGTGGAAGCTGGCCATTACCGCGAAGATATTCGCAATTTGGCGCAGAAAGCCCGTGATAGCCATATTCGTGGTGAAGTGACTATCCCGATTGCCGCCGACACCGCGCTGATTGGCGGCATTGGCTATGAACATGTGAAGATCACCAGCCGCGATGCCGTGCGCGATGCGGCGGGTGCGCCGGTTTACAACAGCAAAGGCCGGTTGGTGACCAATTTTGCCGGCCCTGAATTTATCGCTTTGGATACCGAAGGGCTGATTTGGGATGTCGGTGTGATGTGGCGGCCCAGCCCGCGCACATCGCTGGAATCCCATTTTGGCGAACGCTATGGCCAAAGAACCGGCTATGGCATGTTTACCTATCACCCCACGCGCCGATCAACGATCAATGTGTTGGCTTATAGCAATGTCACCGGCTTTGGTGGGCAGTTGACCAATAGCTTATTCAATATGCCGACCCAATTCCAAAGCGTGCGCGATGCTTTGACCGGCAATATTTCGTCCTGCGTGGCATCGGCCACCGGCGGCAATTGCTTGGCCGGGGCTTTGGCCACGGTGCGATCAACGGTCTATCGGGGCAAGGGCCTAACCGGCACCTATAATATTGATTATGGCCGGTATCAAACCGGTCTGGGGATTGGTTATGACCGGCGGCAATATATTGCTGCGGCGGGCACGGTGCTGTCGCCATTGAATGGCAAGCTGGACAAATATTACTGGGTTGCTGGCTATGTCAGCGGCGCGATTGACCAAACATCGGTGTTTACCGCCACTTTGGACGCCTATCTGTTCCAAACTGGAGCGGCTTCCTTTAGCGATTTGACCGGATTTAGGGCATCAGGGGTTTATCAGAAATTGCTGTCGAAACATCTGACGGCCAGCGCCGCACTGGGGATTGACGGGATCAACCGCGATACCCTGCCCGACGTGTGGAGCGGATCTGGATCGGTGGGCCTGCGCTATTCATTTTAAGTAAATTATTAATTTAACTGTCAAATTTAAGGTATGGAGTGAACTGATGTTCAATGAATTTTATGGCTTCAGCGGTCGGCCCTTTCAGCTAACGCCGGACCCTGCCTTTTATTTCGAAAGCCTTAGCCACCGCAAGGCTTTGTCCTATCTGGGCTATGGGCTGGCGCAGGGCGAAGGCTTTGTGGTTATTACCGGCGAAGTGGGCGCAGGGAAATCCACGCTGGTCGCCCATTTGATGCAGACGATTGATCGCGCAAGGCTGACGGCAGCGCAGATTGTTACCAGCAAGCTGGACGGCGAAGAGATTGTCCATGTTGTCGCCCGCGCCTTTGGGTTGCCGGTCGATGGCCATGATAAGGCATCGGCGCTGAGCAAGATTGAGACATTCTTGCACGACGAAGCCCGCGCTGGTCGCCGCTGTCTGTTGGTGGTGGATGAGGCGCAAAATTTGGCGATTACCGCACTGGAAGAATTGCGGATGTTCTCGAATTTTCAATTGGGCGCGCATCCTTTGTTGCAAATTCTGTTGCTGGGTCAGCCCGAATTTCGCAGCCAATTGCAAACCCACCCCGATTTGGAGCAATTGCGCCAGCGGGTGATTGCCGCGCATCATTTGGAAGCGATGGAATCAGGCGAAGTTGAGCCCTATATTATGCACCGCCTGAAATGTGTGGGTTGGGATGGCAAGCCGACGTTTGATGCGCGGGTATTTGCCGAGCTGTTTACTGCTACTTGCGGGGTGCCGCGCCGGATCAATCAGATCGTCAATCGGCTGTTGTTGCTGGGTGCGGTGGAACAGCGCGATCATATTGATGGCGTGATGCTAAGCCATGTGTTGGCGGAATTAACCGGTGATGGCGCTTTGCAACTGGCGTCGCCGGTGGAACCCATGGCGAAAGCCTATCGGCCAGAAGTGCCGGTGGCGGCGAAAGTTTTGGATGCGGAAGCGGATGTGGTTGAAGCGCTGGCAGTAGCTCCGGTTGCTGCTGTTGCTCCGGTAGCGGCTTCGGTGGTGACGCCGATTGGCCAAAATGCGGGGATCGACCATGCTTTGGCCCGCCGTGATGCGCAAATTGCCGAGCTGCAAGCGGCGGTGTTGGAATTGGCCGATCATGGGGATGGCACAGCCCATGGCCATGATGTGTCGCGGGTCGATGTCGATGTCTTGACCGAGCGTTTTGCCGCGTTGGAAAGCCGGATGATCGAACAAGAACGCACCATTCGCCACACGCTGACCATGCTGATTGAATGGATTGAAAAGGATGAGACGCGCCGCGCGGCGGCCTGATTTTCCTTTTCGCCCATCGTTAAACTTACTTAAGGAGAGCCGCCTTGCCCGGCCCATCGCTTGCCAATGGTCTATCGGTGGACGTTGAAGACTGGTTTCAGGTCGGCGCGTTCGAAAACATCATAGATCGCGGCAGTTGGGACGGGCTGGCTGACCGCGTTGAGCGCAATTGCGCGGTGATTTTGGATATGTTCGCGGCTGCCGATGTCAAAGCGACGTTTTTCACATTGGGCTGGGTGGCGAAACGGCATGGCCCGTTGATGCGGCGAATTGTCGATGCCGGACACGAGCTGGCCAGCCACGGCTGGGATCACCAGCGGGTGTTTGCGATGGATGCCAAATTGTTTGCGCTGGATTTGCAGCGGGCGCAAAAGATGTTGGAAGATGCATCGGGGCAGAAAATTATCGGCTATCGTGCGCCAAGTTTTTCAATAGATAGCCGCACGCCTTGGGCCTATGAGGTTTTGGCGCAGGCGGGTTATACATATTCCAGCAGCGTCGCCCCAATTGCCCATGACCATTATGGCTGGCGTGAGGCTCCGCGCTTTGCTTTCAAGCCTTTGGCTTGGTCTGATCTGGTGGAAATTCCGGTGACTACTGCCGAAATCGGCAATCGGCGGATGGCGGCAGGCGGCGGCGGGTTTTTTCGGGTGTTGCCCTATCGTTTTTCCAGCTGGGCAATCCGCAAGGTCAATGCGCAAGACCAACGTCCAGCGGTGTTTTATTTCCATCCTTGGGAAATTGATGCCGATCAACCACGGGTGGACAATGCCCCGCTGCGGTCGCGTTTGCGGCATTATACCAATTTGGAAGGGATGGAGGACAAGTTGCGGCGATTGGTGGGCGAATTTGCATGGGGGCGAATGGATGATTTGGCCAGCCGTGAGGTGCTGCGGGCGGTGCCGCTGACTCTGCGCCAAAATGCAGGAATGGCCGCATGAACGCGCCATTTCGCTTTGATGCGGATGTGGCTTTTGCGCTGGCACCGGTATCTGTGCGGCTGGCTGATTTGGCTAGTCTGCGTGATGTGGTTCGGATTGAGGCTTTTTTGGCGGAGCATCCTGAATCCACCCCTTTCCATCGTCCCGCTTGGTTGGCGGCGGTGGCCCAGGGCACGGGCAATGCGGCTGCGGCATTGTTGGGTGAGATTGCCGGTGAGATTTGCGCTTATTTGCCGTTGAATGTGATTCATTCGCCGATATTCGGGCGGCTGCTTGCGTCCAGCGGTTTTGCCGTGGGCGGGGGTTTGTTGGTGGCAGATGGGGTTGATCCTGCGCCGCTGTTTGCCGCTGCCGAGGAAATGGCGATGCGTCATTGTTGTCCGGCGATTGAATTGCGCGGCGGGGAAATTCCTGATGCGCGAGCAGGGTGGGTGACGAAAACCGAGTCGCATTGCGGGTTTATTATCCTTTTGGCGGCGGATGATGAGGCGCAATTGCTGGCCATTCCGCGCAAACAACGCGCCGAGGTGCGCAAGGGGCTGACCAATGATTTAACCGTGCATATTGGCCGTGATGAGGATGATCGTGCGGCGCATTACGCGGTTTACGCGGAAAGCGTGCGCAATTTGGGAACGCCGGTTTTCCCGCGTGGTTTGTTTGATGCGGTGCTGGATTTGTTTGGCGAGATGGCCGATATTCTGACCATTCGCGCCGATGGGGTGCCGGTGGCCAGCGTATTGTCGCTGTATCATCGCGGGGCGGTGATGCCTTATTGGGGCGGCGGAATCTTTGCGGCGCGGCGGCTGCGCGCCAATGATCGGATGTATTTTGAATTGATGCGCCATGCCCGCGCAAGGGGATGCGGTCATTTTGATTTTGGCCGGTCTAAAACCCATAGCGGTGCCTATGATTTCAAGCGTAATTGGGGGTTTGAACCACAGCCTTTGTCTTATGCGACCTGGACCGCACCCGGAGCCATGGCACGCGATGCCGATCCGACCAGCGCCAAACACAAATTGCAGATTGCCCTGTGGCAAAAATTGCCGTTGCGCTTGGCCAATCTGTTAGGGCCGATGATTGCCCGGGGGTTGGGATGAGGAGCGAAATTCTCTATATTGGCCACCGTATCCCGTTTCCGCCCAATCGCGGGGATAAAATGCGGGCGCATCATGTGCTGAAACGGCTGGCCAAGCTGGCTCCGCTGCATATTGCCACTTTTGCCGATGATGAGGACGATCTGGCCGAAGAGGTCGAGCTGGCGGCGATCGCCCGCAGTTACAAATTGCTGCGCCGGACCAAATCCTTGGTGCTGGCGGGGCTGGAGGCTTTGGCCAAGGGCTGTCCGGTTAGCTTGACCGCGTTTTACCATGCCGAACTGATGCTTTATGTGAATGATCTGTTGGCGACGGGGAAAATTGGCACGATTTATCTGTTTTCCAGCCAGATGGGGCAATATGTGCCCGACAGCTTTACCGGCCGAATTGTTATGGATTTTGTCGATGTCGATTCGGCCAAATTCGAATCCTATGCAGTGCAAAAGGGCGGGGCGCGGGGCTGGATTGATGGGCGTGAGGCCCGATTTTTACGTGCCGAAGAAGAACGGCTGGCGTTGCGGGCCGATGTCAGCCTGTTGGTCAGCGATGAAGAGGCGGCGCTGTTTGCATCGCGGTTAAGCGCCAAGGCCCGCGCCAAATGCGATGTGCGGGCTTTGCGACTGGGGATTGATAGCGATTTTTACGATCCGGCCAAGGTTAATGGTCAAACCGAGCTATGTGCTTTGCCCGCGCCGCGTTTGATTTTTACCGGACAGATGGATTATCAACCCAATGTCGCGGCGGCATTGCGGGCGGCCAAACGGATTATGCCGCTGATCCGCCAGAGCCTGCCCGATGCCAGTTTTCACGTCGTGGGGCGCAATCCGACGGCGGAATTGCAGGATTGCCATGGGACAAATGGTGTGCATGTCTGGGGGCGGGTTGATGATATTCGCGGCTGGATCAAGGGCTGCGATATGGCCCTAGTGCCGCTGGAAATTGCCCGTGGGATTCAGAACAAGGTGATGGAAGCGATGGCGATGGAATTGCCCGTGGTGTTAACCAGCGGCGCGGCCACTGGCATAGCGGCGGTGCCCGGCCAGCATTATGCCGTGGCGGAAAGCGATGCTGATTTGGCGGCGCAGGTGGTGCGGCTGGTGCAAAATTCTGGTGATGCTTTGGCCATGGGCTTGGCGGCGCGGAAATTTGTCGTGGAACAGCGCAGTATCAATCAGGCGCTGGCCCCGCTGGCCGAGATGGTCGGCGGAAAACCCCGTATAAGCGGCGCTGGTGTGGCTGCACATGCCGCATGAGGCGGCATCTGGGGCTGGCGGCAAACCGGCGTTTCTTGCGGGTTTGACTGATGGCTGGTCGGCGCAATGGCGGGCGGCTGGGCTGCGGTTGGCGCTGGTGTGGGCGGGGCTGATTGGGCTGTTCATCCGCGAATGGGCGGCGATGTTTGGCCAATGGTGGAATACCTCTACCTATAATCATATTCTGATAATTCCGGCGATTTTGCTGTGGTTGGTTGGGCAAAGATTGCCGCAATTGCGCCAATTAACCCCGCAAATATGGTGGCCCGCGCTGGTAATTTTTGGCGCGGCGGCGTTTGTCTGGGTGCTGGGGGCATTTGCCGATTTGGCGCTGGTCTGTCAGATGGCGACGGTGGGGATGTTGGTTGCGACTGTGCCCTTATTATTAGGGGTGCGGGTGACGGCGGCTTTGATTTTTCCATTATTTTATATGTGCTTGCTGGTGCCATTTGGCGATGAATTGATCCCGTGGTTGCAGGATATAGATGCGCGGATGACGGTGGCTTTGCTGCATCTGTCGCAGGTCAAGGCCGCAATGCATGGGGTATTTATCACCACGCCCGCTGGGTTGTTTGAAATTGCCGAGGCCTGTTCGGGGGTGAAATTCCTGATCGCTATGGTGGCTTTTGGGCTGCTTATGGCCCATGTTTGCTTTGTATCGTGGCAGCGGCGGGCATGGTTGATGCTGGCTTCGGTAGTGGTGCCGATATTGGCCAATGGGGTGCGGTCGTGGGGCACGGTCTATGTCGCGCAATTTATGGGTGCCAAATATGCCGGTGGGATGGATCATATCATTTATGGCTGGATTTTCTTTGCGATTGTGATTGCCGGAGTAATTGCGGTGGCTTGGCCCAAATTTGACCGGCCAGCCGATGCGCCAATGGTTGATGTGGCGGCGATTGCAGGTTCAGAATGGCTTGCGCGGTTGGAAAAACAGGCTGGTTCGCCGGTGATGGCGATGGCGGGTGTGGCAGTAATTGGCGGCGGGGCTTTGGGCTGGGCGGCGGCGGCAAGTGCAATGGCTGCACCGATGGCGGCGCGAATGGCTCTGCCCGAAGTGGCGGGTTGGAAACAGGTGAGCATTATCACCAAGCATTGGTGGGAGCCACGGGCCAGCGGCGCGGATCGGCGGATTTTGGCGCGCTATGCCGATAATCAGGGCCATGTGGTTGATGTGTTTTTTGCCGCCTACGCCAATCAAGGCGCAGGCAAGAAGGCCGATGGTTTTGGCGATGGCGCAATCCCGCCCGACAGCGGATGGGCGCGGATGGGGGCGGGTGCGCCGGTTGATGGTGCGGCCAGTGACCGGCTACTGGCGACGGGGAGGGTGCAAAGACTGGCCCAGACGTCGTATCGTTTGGGTGAAATGACCACGGGCAGTAGGATGAAATTGCGGCTGGCGGTGATGGCGGATCGGTTGTTGTTACGGGCGCGGCCAACCGGATTGTTGATAGTATCGGCGGAGGCGGGGCAAAATTTTGCTGTGTCGGAGGCCAGTTTGAAGGCATTTCGTCAATCCATTGGTGATAGTGGCAAATGGGTGGATGGGGTGATGACGCGGTGATTTGGTGCGCGATAACGCGGTGATTCAGGGAAGTTAGAAGCAGCATATGTGCGGATTTGCAGGAATTTTTCACCTTTCGACGCCCAAGCCGGTGGATGGGGCGCGGTTGGAGCGGATGTGTGATGCTATCGCTCATCGCGGGCCGGATGGTTATGGGGTGTGGACGGCAGCGGGGGTGGG
>JBEAOQ010000130.1:0-4143 GCA_041164845.1 Pseudomonadota bacterium
TGTGTGGGTTGGAGAGACCCCACCCCCGGCCCCTCCCCTAAAGGGGAGGGGGGAAGAAGGGGCGGCCCCTCCCCTAAAGGGGAGGGGGGAAGTATTGCGCAGGTCTAGGGTATGGGCATTGGCCAGATGGATCGGTTGGTGGGAGGCGATGATGGCGGTGCCGCCGGTGGCGCGGTGTTCGGCGATCAGCTGTTCCACCAGTTCTGCACCCGATTGATCCAACCCATTAAGCGGTTCATCGAGCAGCCAATGATCGGCATTTTGGCCGATCAGGCGGGCGAGGGCGGCGCGTTTTTTCTGGCCGGTGGAGAGGAATTGCACCGGGACATCCAGCAGATGATCGAGGCCGAGGCGATCAAGCGGAGCGGTGCCGGAATCGAGATTGTGCCAGAAGGCGAGGGCTTTGCCGAGTGGGAGATGTGGATCGAGGGCGGGGCGTTCGTCCATCAGCGCGGGGGTGCCTTGCCATGTGTGGCTGCCCGAATAGGGGCGCAGCAGGCCTGCCAGAATACGGATTAGGCTGGTTTTGCCGATGCCATTGGGGCCAATGATATGCAGGGCATCGCCCAAGTTTAGCTGAAAATTGAGCGCGGAAAACAGCCAGCGATCACCCCGGCGGCAGGACAAATCCGATGCGATGAGGGCGGGGAGGGCGGAGGCTTGCATATGGCGCGGCTTTAGGGGAAATGGTGGGGATTGCCAAGCTGGGGGGTGTGGGGTTGGTGACAGAAGAAAGGCAGTCCTTCGACAAGCTCGGGACGAACGGATTTTAGGTATGACCATTGCCCAATTATCGAAGGTTGAAATTACGGCGGCGCTGGCCGAATTGCCCGCTTGGGTCTTACGCGAAGATGGCTTGGCTATCATGCGTAAGCTGCAATTTGCTGATTTTGCCGAGGCGTTTGGGTTTATGGCGCGGCTGGCGATTTATGCCGAGAAGGCGGATCATCATCCGGAGTGGTTTAACGTCTATAACCGCGTCGAGATTACCCTGACCACGCATGATGCTGGCGGGTTATCAAAGCGGGATGTGGCGATGGCGCGGGTGGTTGAGGGGTATGTGTGATGGGGGGTGAGTGTTCACGCTGATTGTAGACCATCCCCACCCGACCTCCTCCTCATGGGGGAGGAGTAATAAGGTGTTCTGTATAGTTATAGAGCGGCGTTGTTATACACATGCCATGTAAATATCGCCGCTGCACCGCGATGGGGGCGCCAATTTTCGGCTAGGGCGCGGGTTTGTTTTTCGTCGGGGCGGGCGTCTAGGCCGAGGATTTTGTGCAGACCTGCTTGCACCGCCAGATCGCCGGCGGGCCAGATGTCGGCGCGGCCTTCGGCAAACAGCAGGTATATTTCGGCGGACCAGCGGCCGATGCCTTTGATTTTGGTCAGTTCGGCAATCGCCGCTTCGTCATCGGCGGGCAAATTGGTGAGATCGAGCGCGCCGGACAGCACCAGTTCGGCCAGAGAGCGGACATAGCCCTGTTTTTGGCGGGATAATCCGCAGGCGCGCAACGAGTCAAAATCGGCGGCCAGCAGTGATGTTGGCGCGAGGCCTGTGCCCAACAGCGCCTCCAATTTCTTCCACACCGAAGCCGCCGCCGCCACGCTGACCTGTTGGCCGACGATGGTGCGGAGCAGGGTGGCGTAGCCGCGATCACGGATGCGCGGTTCGGGATAGCCCGCGATGGCCAGCGCCCGCGCCATGCCGGATTCCAGCAGCGCCAGTTTATCCAGCCCCGATTTGAGCTGATCTGCGGTCAATCCCATGTTCTGTCCATTTTTGCTACGAGGTGGTTGCAAAATCCTCTGCCAGCGATTAGCAGCCGCGTCAAAGCGCGAAATCTGCGTTACGACACGTGTATTAAAGGAATCGGCAATGGCAAATATTGTGGTTATCAATCAAGCTGGCGAAGAAAAAACCGTCGAAGCCGCCAATGGCCGCAGCTTGATGGAAGTTATTCGCGACAATGGATTTGATGAATTGTTGGCGCTGTGCGGCGGTTGCTGTTCATGCGCGACCTGCCATGTGCATATTGACCCCGCCTTTGCCGGTATGATTCCGGCGATGAGCGAAGATGAAAACGATCTGCTCGACAGCTCGGATCACCGCGACGGAAATTCGCGCCTGTCGTGCCAGATTGCGATCAACGATGCGCTGGACGGTTTGCGGGTGACGATTGCGCAGGAAGATTGATTGCGCACTTGCGATAGGGCTATTGTGCGCTTAGTTTAGCTTGATGCACATACCATCCTCCCATACCGACACCCTTTCCCTGATTGGCAATACGCCTTTGGTATTGTTGAAGGGGGCCAGTGCGGCGGCGGGGTGTGAGGTTTGGGGCAAGTGTGAATTTGCCAATCCGGGGGCTTCGATCAAGGATCGCGCCGCCTTGTGGATTGTGCGGGATGCCGAGGCGCGGGGGGCTTTGTTGCCCGGCGGGACGATTGTCGAAGGCACGGCGGGCAATACCGGCATTGGCCTGGCTTTGGTGGCCAATGCTTTGGGATATAAGACGATTATCGTCATGCCCGAAACCCAGAGCCGCGAAAAAATGGACACTTTGCGGGCGTTGGGGGCAAAATTGGTGCTGGTTCCGGCGGCGCCATTTTCCAATCCGGGGCATTTTGTTCATACATCACGGCGGTTGGCCGAAGAGACGGCGGGCGCGGTTTGGGCCAATCAATTTGACAATATTGCCAATCGCAAAGCCCATATTGAAAGCACGGCGGCTGAGATTTGGGCGCAGATGGATGGGCGGATTGATGGTTTTACCTGTGCGGCGGGCACGGGCGGGACGATTGCTGGGGTTGGACTGGGGTTGAAGGCGTTTGATGAAAATATATCTATCGCGCTGACCGATCCGCATGGCGCGGCTTTGTATAATTTTTACGCGCATGGCGAATTGCGGGCCGAAGGGGTTTCAGTGGCCGAGGGGATTGGTCAGGGGCGAATTACTGCCAATTTGGACGGTGCGCCGATTGATACGCAATTTCGCATTTCCGATGTGGAAGGGCTGGAGTGGGTGGCGCAATTGTTGCGCGAAGAGGGGCTGTGTTTGGGCCTGTCGTCGGGAATTAATGTCGCGGGGGCGGTGGCATTAGGGCGGCAATTGGTGGCTGAAGGGCGGGCCAATGTGCGTGTGGTGACGATCCTGTGCGATACGGGTTTTCGCTATTTGTCATCGCTGTATAACCGTGAATGGCTGACTTCCAAGGGTTTGCCGGTGTTTGATTGGTTGGAGGTTTAGATGGCGGGGGCGGAAGGGGATAGATTGGGGCCGGCTGTCGTTGGATCATCTAATTATGCACCGCCAACATCGCGGCAATTGCGGGCGCATTCGGTGCAAAGGTTGCAAATTGGCCTGTTTGGGCTGGCGCTGATGCTGTTGCTGGTCGGGCTGGCCAATATTATCAAAGATCGGGCGCGGATGGCCGATGCGCAGGCGGGGGTGGGCGCTATCGTGGGTTCGGGGGCAGGTTCTGCGGCTGGACATGCGGCGCCGGGAGATCCTTTGGCCGATTTGGGGGTTGTTCCGGCGCAAGAGTCGCGCCGCGCTGCCGGTGGCCCGCGTCCGCGCAACGGGGGCAATGGGGGTAGTGGTAAGGCGCGGTGAGGGGGTTTATGCTCCTTATTGTGGGGGGCAATTGTATCTGGCCGACATAAAAAAGAAGGGGTTCACGCAGAGGCGCGGAGAAGTAGGGAGCCGCGAAGGGGTTGTGAATTGTTGAGAATGATATTTCTCGCATCGGAAATAGTATAATTTATACGATTTCTTCCAGCAATCTCACTCTCCCCTAACCTCTCTCCTTAAGCATGGCTTGAGCTTGTCGAAGGGGGGCGGGGGATGAATCTGTTGGCACGCCGCATATGCTCCAACCAGCCTAGCCCCGTGTCAAGCACGGGGCGACGAGCAGGTGGTGGGTGATTTTCGCCGCAGCGCGGGAAAATGCGGGTGGTTGCGACTCCTATGCGCGCAATTTGCGGGAAAATGCGGGATATGGGGGTAGGCCTGTGGATAAATCTGCGTATATTGTTGAATTAACGGTGGAACATAGCGGGAAAATTGTATTTTCTGACACCGGATGGAAAAAGTATTTGTCAATATAAGTGTATTTATTCAGGTATATAAATATTTTCAT
>JBEAOQ010000131.1:0-8480 GCA_041164845.1 Pseudomonadota bacterium
CCGATGCGATCTATGCTTTGGGCGGGATGCAGGCGGTGGGGGCGATGGCACTGGGCACCCAAAGCATTGATCCGGTTGATATTCTGGTTGGCCCGGGCAATGCCTATGTCGCCGAGGCCAAGCGGCAATTGTTCGGACGGGTGGGGATTGATCTGTTCGCTGGCCCGACCGAAACGCTGATTATTGCCGATGAAATTGGCTGTGATGCGGAACTGGCTGCCACCGACATACTGGGGCAAGTCGAACATGGGCCGGATAGCCCGGGCATATTGCTGACCAATTCAGAAAAATTGGCGCGGGAGACGATGCGTGAGATTGAGCGCCTGTTGCAAATTCTGCCCACCGCCGATCATGCGCGCCAAGCGTGGGAAGCCTATGGCGAGGTAATTGTCGCCGAAAGCTATGCAGAAATGGTCGAAATTGCCGATCACATTGCATCCGAGCATGTGCAGGTGATGACCGCTGACCCCGATTATTTCCTGAAACATATGCGCAATTACGGTGCTTTGTTTCTGGGCGCACGGACCAATGTGGCCTATGGCGACAAAGTTATCGGCACCAACCACACCCTGCCCACCAAAAAAGCAGCGCGCTATACCGGCGGACTATGGGTCGGCAAATTCCTCAAAACCTGCACCTATCAACGGGTGCTGACCGATGAGGCATCCACCCTGATCGGTGAATATTGCAGCCGGCTTTGCGCGCTGGAAGGGTTTGCCGGTCATGGCGAACAGGCCAATATCCGCGTGCGGCGTTATGGTGGGCGCAATGTGCCCTATGCGGGTCAAGCCGAGCCGAGTGCGGCGACCAAAGCATGAGTATTCTGCCCAAAACCCCCTCTTTTCGCCTCGATGGCAAGCGCGCAATCGTAACCGGCGCGGGGCGCGGGATTGGGCTGGCGGCGGCGGCGGCGCTGGCCGATGCGGGGGCCGAGGTCACGCTGATTGCCCGCACGGCGGCGGAAATTGAAGCAGCGGCGGCGCAGATGGGTGGTTCGGCCCGCGCAGGCGTGTTGGATGTCACAGATTTGGCGGCGGTGGCGGCATTTTTCGCCGCCCGCCCCGCCTTTCACATTCTGGTCAATAATGCCGGAACCAACCGGCCCAAACCGATGTGGGAGGTGCGTGAGGCGGATTATGATGCGGTTTTGGGGCTTAATCTGAAAAGCGCCTTCTTCGTCGCACAGGCCTGCGCCGCCCAGATGATCGCCGCCAAAACCAGCGGCAGCCTGATCCATATCGGATCACAGATGGGCCATGTCGGCGGCCCCAACCGGTCGCTTTATTGCGCGTCGAAATGGGCGCTGGAAGGGATGAACAAAGCCTTCGCGCTTGATCTGGCCCCCTATAACATTCGCAGCAACACCATCGCCCCCACCTTTATCGAAACCCCCCTGACCAAGCCGATGTTCGAAGATACCGCCTTCAAGGCCAGCGTTCTATCCAAAATCAAATTGGGCCGGATCGGCAGTGTCGAGGATCTGATGGGGGCGATTTTATTTCTGGCAGGTGATGCCGCATCGCTGATAACCGGAACCAGCCTGATTGTTGATGGCGGCTGGACCGCAGAATGAAAGTAACTACAAATCATGGCCTTATTTGAACCCTTCCCCAATTATGTCTGGAATCTCTCCGTCTCCATCGCGCTGGAAAATGGCGGGCGGATTGGCGAGATTGTCGATATTATCGAACCGCTGAAAGCCAAAGCCCAAGCAGGCGAGGACGCCAATACCCAAGATTTCATGCTGGAATGGGTCAAGATGGGCGACAAATTGGTCGGCCTTGGCGAAGAAGATCTGACAGCGGGCCGCAGATTTTCAGCCGGCAATAAATTCAAACGCGCCGCCATCTATTTCCAGACCGGCGAACGGATGCAGGGCCACGGCCACCCCGGCCGCGCCGAAACCTATGCCAAGGCCACCGGCAATTTCCTGCGTGGGGCCGAATTGGCGGGCGATCCGGTCACGCGGGTTGAAATTCCCTATCAGGGCAAGCGCATCTCTGGCCTGTTGCACCGCGCACCAGTAGAGGGGCCAGCGCCCTGCGTGGTCTATTGCAATGGGTTGGACAGCACCAAAGAAATGCTGTGGATGGGCGGCATCCCCTATGCGCTGGCCAAACGCGGCATCCACACCCTCTGCGTCGATCAACCCGGCACCGGTGAAGCATTGCGGCTGCACAATTTGCCTGCCACCCCCTATAGCGAACAATGGGCGTCGCATTGGGTCGATTGGCTGGAAGCGCAGCCCTATGTCAACGCCAAAGCCATCGGCATGACCGGCATTTCGCTGGGCGGGCATTATGCCCCGCGTGCGGTGGCCTACGAACCGCGCATTGCCAGCGGCGCGGCTTGGGGGGCCAATCACAATTGGCATGAGGTGCAATATAAACGCATGAAGCGCGAGGGCGAAAACCCCGTGCCGCATTATTGGAGCCATGTGTTCTGGGTGTTTGGGGCCAGCGATATGGAGGACTTCCTTGCCAAATCAAAGGATATGGATTTGAACGGCCATATGGGCCGGATCACAGTGCCGTTTTTGGTGACACATGGGGTCAATGACCGCCAGATTTCCCCCGATTACGCCAATCAAACCTATAATCAGCTGGTCAATTCCCCCCGCCGCGAATTGAAATGGTTCACCGCGCGCGAAGGCGGGGTCGAGCATGTTGGCGCGGATAATCATGCCTTTGCCATTGATTATATCGCAGATTGGTTCGCCGAGACGCTGGGTGGTCACATCGCCTGATGGCTGAATTTACCTTTCATCACGGCGGGGTTTCGGTGCCTGATTTGCAGGCGGCGATTGCCTGGTATGGTCGGGTTTTGGGGTTTGAATTGGAGCGCGAATTTTTTATCCCACCGGCCAAGGCCAAGGCGGCAATGATCCGCAAAGGGCCGTTGCGGTTTGAGCTGTTCGAGCCAGAAAATGGCCATCCCCTGCCCGCAGGCCGCAGCCACCCACCCAGCGATTTGCAAACCCATGGCAACAAACATCTGGCGTTTTGCGTGGAAAATCTGGATCTATTTATCGCCGAAATGGCTGCCAAAGACGTGCCCGTGCCGTTTATCGTCCGCGAAAAATTTGGCGCGGGCTGCTTTATTTGCGACCCAGCCGGCAATTTGATCGAATTTGTCGAGGAACCCATATCATGAACTTTGCCGACCCATTGGTGCAAACCGTCTATGCACGCTATGCCGCAAGGGCCGAAGCCGACCGCCAACGGATGCGCGATCTGGGCCACTCTGGCTTTGCCATCCGCGACGAATTTTTGCTGCCAGTGGGCGAAGATGTGGGGCGGTTTCTCCACGCCCTGATTCTGGCGCGCAAGCCGCAGCGGATTTTGGAACTTGGCACCAGCTATGGCTATTCCACATTGTTTCTGGCCGATGCCGCCCGTGCCGTGGGAGCGCGGGTCATCACCATGGAATTGGCCGATTATAAACAGGCCCACGCCCGCGAACAGCTGACCGAAGCGGGTCTGGCCGATGTGGTAGAGTGGTGTTGCGGCGATGCTTTGGCAATGATCGAGGCAGATGCTGGCCCGTTTGATTTTGTCCTGCTCGACATCTGGAAAGAGCTGTATTTGCCTTGTTTTGACGCGCTTTACCCGAAGCTATCCGAGGAAGGCATTATCGCCGCTGACAATATGGTCGAGCCGGAAATGGCCCGCGCCGATGTCCGGCAATACCGCGCCGCATTGCACCGCAAGCCTGACTTGCAAACGTCGCTGTTGCCAATCGGTAGCGGGATTGAATTGACGACCCGGTGGAGCAAAGACAACGCGAAATTGTGAGGGTTGGTTGACGCCTTTCAGATCGCGTGCTCATCCGCTTCGGTGATCTCCGCCAGCTTGCCCGTCACCGGCTGTTTGCCCGGCGCGGCCTTGCGGAAAGCATCAAAGCTAGCCTTATTCGCATCGAAAACCATATCCCACGGAATATCATTGCCACGGAAAATCGGCGGGGCATTATTTGCCCACAGCAGCGAACCAAAGCGGAAATCCCACGCGCGCGGTACCCAATTATCATCGAGATAATCGGTGTCGGCATGATATTCCGCCTCACCCGCATGGCCCGGAATGTCGCAATAATAATAGATTGCCGAAGAAATCCGATGGCGCGAAATGCCGCCTGAACTGTTCATGCTGGCGTTTTTCCAGCCCTTGGCTTCCATGATATTAGCCCCCAGCATCACTTCGTCAATATCATCCATGCCAAATGCGATATGCATGAATTTGAAGTGATCGGGCGCAATCGGCATATCGCAGTTCACCCAGAAAATCGAATGATGTTCATGGGTGCCGCTGGCACGCGCAAAGATGCCGACGCCTTTGGAATGGTCGGTATAGCGAAAACCCATATGCCGCTCATAAAATTCGAAACTAGCCACATAATCGGGTGAGAAGAACACGACATGGTTGATGGTTTTCGGCAAGGCCCGATGCCGCCAAATCCGGTGCTGGTTAAAACGGGGATGCGCGCCGGGCGTATTGACCGGACTGGCCTCGCTGACCACGGGTTGCTTGGCCCAGACCCGCAGGGCAATAGGTTGGCCATCGGGGCACACACAGCGCAGCGTGCCGTCGTCGCTGCGTGATACCGCCACTTCGCTGGCCAGACTGGCCGCGATTTTGTCCAGTTCTTCGGCGCTATCGACACCCCAAACGGTTTCTTTCAGCCCATCACCGGCAAATGGATCAGGGACAGGCAAGCGGGGATCGCCATGCCGCAGCAACACCAAACGGCTGCCCGACGCCAGACGAAAACTGGCCTCATCATCGCCGACATGTTCAACCGGCAGACCAAAATCGGTCCAGAAGCGCGTGTTTTCAGCAAGGTCCGAAACCCCGAAAATGACGCTGTCAACGCCTAGAATAGCCATAGTATCTCCAATTTTACAGATCGTTGTTATGAACCGGCTTGCGCCAGGATAGAAATGGATTGTTCAGGTGGAAGCCTACCCAAACTATCAATTTCTGCCCCCACTCTCAGTCGGCAAGCCAATCAAATTTCAGCTCGCCCTCACGGAAGGCAAAGCGGTTGAGATGCCGCTCAACCGCGCCTTTCAAGCCTTCCAACTGGGCGGGGGCGCTGGCTTCAATCCGGCAGGTCAGGGCATCATCCATGGCGGTCATGGTGAATATCCCATCGCCCGCCCATTCTCCCCCTCGGCCACTTTTGGGAAAGATAACCCGCCCCTGCACCGCATCGAAATCGACCGTCAGATTATGCGCCCAATGTTTGCACAATTGCTGAAGGTAACGGCTGGCCTTGGGGGTGGCGACTATCGCGATTGCTGCGTTCATTATGCCAGCCTTTCGATTTTTTGCGCGGCTTCATCGAGAATAGCCGCCACGTCAAAACCCAGTTGATCGCCACCATCCCCTTTGCCCAAACGCTGCATCGTGGCATTGCGCAGATTCATCATCGCGCGGCGGACGGGGCCGACATCGCTACGGCTGGCTTCACCGGCCAAATCAGCGAGCTGGGCCTTTATCGCCACAATCCGTGCGGCGTTGGTTTCGTTCTCGATTTGGGCAATGCCGGCCGCCGTAATCTCAAAGGTTTTGCGGCCATTGGCTTTGCTGGTTTCGTCCAGATGCCCCATCTCAACCAGCATCGCCAGCAAGGGGTAAACCACCCCCGGACTGGGCGCATAGGCTCCGCCGCTTAAGCCATCAATCGCCTTGATAAGCTCGTAGCCGTGGCTGGGTTTTTCGTGAAGCAGGCTGAGCAGCAGCAATTGGATGTCCTCGCTGGTAAAGCGTTTGCCGCCCCTGCCCCGACCACCCATTCCACCAGCCATGCCACGGCCCAAGCCGTCGCCACCACGGGGGCCGCCAAACATGCCGCGTCCGTCTCCCCGTCCTTCGCCATGACCACCAAAGCGGCCTTTTGCAGCCCCATGCCGCCCCATCTTATGTTTCATACCGTGCATTTTTATCTCCTTTGCATCTCGGTTATGCAAGGGTAGATAGTGTATTTTTAGAATGAGTCAAGATATATCTTGTAGTAATCTGTATCAGTTTTTTCGAAACAGGATTGTCAGCAAAAACAGCAATGTTTTCACATCCAGCAATTTCAATGCCGCCCGTGCCTCGGCAGGGGTCAGCTTGGCCACCATCGGCATGGCACCAAAAATCTTGCCGCGAATCACCAGCACATTGCCATCGCGTTCGATTTTGCGCACGGTCATCAGCTCTTTGTCTTGGGCGTCGAGGATTTTCATAACACCGCACCCCCGCAAACCTTGTCGAAATCAATCCCCAGATCATCCATCATTTGAATTGCGGTTGCTCGTCCCGCACCGAACACCCCGCCGCCCGGATGCATAAAAGGGCCGGTCAGATAGAGTCCCGCAACCCCGGGCACGCGGAATGACCCCAAATCGGGCGTCGGCCTATGCCCCATCGACTGATAGAAAAACGGCGCGCAGCCATGAGCATCGCCCTCTACCATCGAATTGGGCGAGCTGCGTTCATGGTCCAGCGGCGAGCGCACCAGACGGCCAACAATATTGTCATCATCCAGATTGACAAAAAACTTGCGATATTGCGCCAAGGCCCGATCGGCATGTTCTTCTTTTACCTCATCCCAAGCCGCCGCGCCGCCCCGATGCAGATGATAAGGCGCAAAATTCACCCCATAAAATACCCCCGCCCCATCGGGTGCTCGGCTGGGATCGAAAATGGCATTATCGCCGCCGGCAATCAGCCGCGACGAGACCTCGCCGCGCCGCAGCTTGTCATATTCCAGCTGCATATCGCGCATCGTGTAGAAATCCATCAGCTCGGTCATCATCGCGTTGCAATCATTGCCCACCCGCAGCTGCGCCCGTTGTTTCAGCGCCAGATGGGTGAGATTGATCGAGAAAGTCGATTGGGTCACCCGCTCGGCCCGTTCCAGCACGGCTTGCGGCGTTTCGCCGACATATTTGCGCAGACGGTGTGGATGGATCGCGCCAATCACCCCATCTTTGGCCATAAATGTCTCGCCGCTGGTCAACTCCAGCCCGACCGCCTTACCCGATGACACAATCACCCGCGCCACTTCGGCATCGCAGCGCACGTCGCCGCCCCAATGTTCCAACGCCCGCACCAAGGTTTTGGATAGCTCGCCTGACCCGCCCTTGGGCATCGAGCAGCCATAGGTGTGGATGATCCCGGGCATGACAAAGGCCCCCATGCCGGTGCCCAGCTCATCGGGCATCTGCAAATTTTCGGTCACCATCCGCACAATATGCACCTTGAGCAGCTCGCTGTCGAAATAGTGATTGACCACATCCGCCGCCGAACGCTGCATCAGATCGAGGATAAAGCGCCCTTCGTCATTTTGATCCATCATCGCGACAAACGCCCCCAGCGGGAACGGCGGCGAATACAGCCCCGCTGTCAGCATCGGCAAAGCGGCCTGACTGGCCCGCACAAATTTGCGATAGGCTTCGGCATCTTTTTCCGAGGTTACCTGCGCCAGCTCGGCGCAAGTGCGATCCAAATCCTTATAGCTGCGGATGACCGTGCCATCTTGCCAAATGCTGACATGCACCAGATCGGGATAGATATATTCCAGCCCGAATTTACCCAACAGCCCCAGCTCATCGTCGCGCAGCATGGGATTAGGTTGGATCATAATATGGACATTGGAATGTTCATCATGCCAATAGCCGGGCTGAATCAGCTGGCGGGTGGAAACCCCGCCGCCAAAATGCGATTTTGATTCCAGTACCAGCACTTTCTTGCCCGCCTTGGCCAGATAGGCGGCGGCGGTGAGGCCATTGTGACCTGCCCCCATCACGACAATGTCGTAGCTGTTCATCAATGCTCTCCGGAAAAGAATGTGCGAAATTGGGCAATGCCGGGGACATGGCTGGCACAGCCGCCATCGGCCACCAATACTTGCCCAGTAATATTGCGCGCCGCATCGCTGGCCAAAAAAGCCACCGCTTCGGCAATGTCTTCGGGTTCGCCCAATTGGCTGCGCAGGGTTTCATCCTCAACCGCTTGCCGCAAAACGGGCGGGAAGGCAGCGTGCAACGCTGGGGTCATGGTCATCCCCGGGGCGACCGCATTGCACCGCACCCCGCGCCGTCCGTGGCTGGCGGCAATGGCGCGGGTCATCTGGATAATCGCCGCTTTGGAACTGCTATAGGCCGCCTGAATAATATGCCCTTGCAACGCCAAATTGCTGACGGTGTTGACGATATTACCCCGTGCGGCCACCAAATGTGGCAAAGCAGCGCGGCAAGCGATCATGGTGCCGCGCACATTCACCGCATAGGTGCGATCCCATAGCGCGGTATCCATAGCTTCGACATCGCCATCGGCTTGGGCAATGTCCGGCCCCAGCAGCGCCGCATTATTGTGCAAAATATCCAGCTGCCCATAATGGGCAATGGTGGCGGCAATCATCGCCTCAACCGAAGCCTCATCCTCCAAATCCAGCCGAACAGCCAGAGCATCGGGCAATTCCCCTGCCAGCGT
>JBEAOQ010000132.1:0-4038 GCA_041164845.1 Pseudomonadota bacterium
CCCGCCGATCTTACCCCAGAATTTCATGGTTTTGTCGGCTCGGCACAGGATCGCAAAGTGTTTCTGGGCGGCTATCTCGGTTTGCAATGGGCAACCATCCGCGAAGTCGTCGCCATTTTGCGCGCCAATTATTGCGGCAAAGTCGGCCTCGAATATATGCATATCGCCGATGTCGAAGAACGGCGCTTCCTTCAAGACCGGATGGAAGGCGCAGACAAGACCATCTCTTTCAGCCCAGAAGGCAAAAAAGCGATCCTCGCCTCGGTGATACGCGGCGAACAATATGAAAAATTCTTGGGCAAGAAATTCGTCGGCACCAAGCGTTTTGGCTTGGACGGCGGCGAAAGCATGATCCCTGCGTTGGAAGCGGTCATCAAATATGGCGGTCAATTGGGCGTCAAAGAAATTGTCTATGGCATGTCACATCGCGGGCGGCTGAACGTCCTCGCCAATGTCATGGCCAAACCATACAAGGTCATTTTCCACGAATTTTCGGGCGGCAGCGCCAATCCCGAAGATGTCGGCGGATCAGGTGATGTCAAATATCATCTGGGCACCAGCACCGACCGCGAATTTGACGGTATCAAAGTGCATATGAGCCTGATGCCCAACCCCAGCCATCTGGAAACGGTCGATCCCATCGTATTGGGCAAGGTGCGCGCTTATCAGGTGACGCGCGATGATGTCGGTCCGGGCCGGCACAAGCAGGTCTTGCCCGTGTTGATCCACGGCGACGCGGCTTTCGCTGGGCAAGGCGTGGTCTGGGAATGTTTCGGCCTATCGGGAATTCGCGGTTACAACACCGGCGGATGCATCCATTTCATCATCAACAACCAGATCGGTTTTACCACCAGCCCGCAATTCGCCCGCAATTCGCCGTACCCGTCGGATGTCGCCAAGGGGGTTCAGGCGCCCGTGCTGCATGTCAATGGCGATGATCCCGAAGCTGTGACCTTTGCCTGCAAATTGGCGATTGATTACCGCCAGAAATTTGGCCGCGATATTGTGATCGACATGTGGTGCTATCGCCGCTTTGGTCATAATGAGGGCGATGAGCCGGGCTTCACCCAGCCGTTGATGTATGCCAAAATCCGCAACCATCCGCCGGTCAGTGAAGTATATGGGGCGCGTTTGACCCGCGAAGGGGTAATTACCGACGCCCATGTCTCCGAAACCATCACAGATTTTACCGCGCATCTCGAAGAGCATTTTGCCGCCGCCAAAGATTACAAAGCCAATGAGGCCGATTGGTTCGCGGGCAAATGGAGCGGGCTAAACAAGCCGATGGACCCCGAAACGGCGCGGCGCAATGTGCCCACCGGCATTGAAACCAAGCTGTTTGACAGTCTGGGCCGCACCCTGACCACTATTCCCACTGACCTGACTATCCACAAAACGCTGGCCCGGGTGTTGGATGCCAAGCGCGAGATGTTTACCAGCGGCCAAGGTTTTGATTGGGCAACCGGCGAGGCTTTGGGCTATGGCGCACTGCTGTCCGAAGGGTTTGCCGTGCGGCTATCGGGTCAGGATTCGGGTCGCGGCACCTTTAGCCAACGTCACGCGGTCTGGGTCGATCAAACCGACGAACATAAATATATCCCGCTAAGCACAGTGCCACATGGCAGGTTTGAGGTCTATGACAGCACCCTGTCGGAATATGGCGTGTTGGGCTTTGAATATGGCTATGCGTCGGCTGATCCGAAAACTTTGGTGTTATGGGAAGCGCAATTTGGCGATTTTGCCAATGGCGCGCAGATTATTATTGACCAATATATCGCAGCGGCTGAGGCCAAATGGCTGCGCGCCAATGGGTTGGTGATGCTGTTACCGCATGGCTATGAAGGGCAAGGGCCAGAACATAGCTCGGCACGGATGGAGCGGTTTTTGCAGCTCTGCGCGCAGGATAATATTCAGGTCTGCAATATCACCACGCCCGCCAATTATTTCCATGTGCTGCGCCGCCAGATGCACCGGCCTTTCCGCAAGCCCTTGGTGATTATGACCCCCAAATCTTTGTTGCGGCATCCGATGGCCAAATCGGCGGCATCCGATTTTATTGGTGAGAGCCATTTTATGCGGATTCTGTCTGATCCGTCCGGCGCAGCGGATGCAGCGACCAAGCGGTTGGTGCTATGTTCGGGCAAGGTCGCTTATGATCTGATCGAAGCGCGCAATGCGGCAGAGATTGACGACACCCAAATTGTCCGGCTGGAACAGCTCTATCCCTTTCCGGGCGATCCTTTGGCTCAGCGGATTGCGCGGATGCCAGCTTTGGAAGAGGTGGTTTGGTGTCAGGAAGAGCCAAAAAACAACGGCGGTTGGTCCTTTGTTGAACCCTTCCTCGAAGAAACGCTTGCCACCACCAAGGCCAAAATGACCCGCGCCCGATATGCCGGGCGCAATGCCAGCGCATCACCTGCTACCGGCCTAGCCAAGCGCCACGCCGCCGAACAGGGTGCATTGGTGGCCGATGCGCTTGGCCTGTCCGTCCGTTCCGAAATCCGCCGTCAAAAGAAGGCCTAATCCATGACCAGCGAAGTCAAAGTCCCCGCTCTGGGCGAATCCGTATCCGAAGCCACCATCGGCCAATGGCTGAAACAACCGGGCGATACGGTGGCGTTGGATGAACCCATCGCCAGTCTGGAAACCGACAAGGTCGCCATTGAAGTCGGCGCTCCGGCGGCGGGGGTGATGGGCGCGCATCTGGCCAAGGTCGGCGATAATGTCGCGGTCGGCGCGTTGATTGCGCTGATCGAAGCGGCGGGTAGCGCGGCCAATCCTGCCGCTACCTCTACTCCTGCTCCAGCAGCAAAAGCGGCCGCCGCCCCCGCTGTTTCCGGAGACACCACCACCCTGTCCCCCGCCGTGCGCCGCGCGGTTTTGGAATATGGCATTGATCCGGCCAGCATCACCGGCACCGGCAAAGATGGCCGTTTGACCAAAGAAGACGTCATCGCCGCCGCGACCATCAAAAGCGCCGCCGCCACGGCTAAAACCGCCGCGCCTGCGCCACTGGTGGCCGCAGCGGCACCCGCGCCGGTCGCCGTTGCCGCGTCGACATCAGGCCGCAACGAAGAGCGCGTCAAAATGACCCGTCTGCGCCAAACTATCGCCCGAAGGTTGAAGGAGGCGCAAGAAAATGCCGCGCTGCTGACCACTTTTAACGATGTTGATATGTCCGCCGTCATCGCCGCCCGCGACAAATACAAGGATTTGTTCGAGAAAAAACACGGGGTTCGTCTCGGCTTTATGGGATTCTTCGCCAAGGCTGCTTGCTTGGCACTGAAAGACATCCCATCGGTCAATGCCCGAATCGAAGGCGATGAGATTATCTATCACGATTACGTCGATATTTCGGTCGCCGTCTCCGCGCCCAATGGTTTGGTCACGCCGGTTGTCCGCGATGCCGACGACATGAGCTTCGCCCAGATCGAAGGTGCCATCGCTGGCTATGGCAAAAAAGCCCGCGATGGCGCGCTGACCATGGCTGACCTGAAAGGCGGCACCTTCACCATTTCCAATGGCGGGGTGTTCGGCTCGCTGATGTCCACCCCGATCATCAACCCACCGCAGTCGGCGGTTCTGGGCCTGCACCGCATCGAAGACCGCCCGGTGGCGCGGGGTGGACAAGTGGTGATCCGGCCAATGATGTATATTGCGCTGTCATACGATCACCGTCTGATCGACGGACGCGAAGCGGTGACGGCGTTGAAGATTATCAAAGACGCGATTGAAGACCCGACGCGGTTGTTGATTGATTTGTAGTTACTCCTCTCCCCTTTAGGGGAGGGGTTGGGGGTGGGGTCTATCGGCTCTAGAGCATCGTGCCAAAAAGTGGGAACCGGTTTTTGGCTTAAAACGATGCGTAAACAAATAACTAGAGCGGGCAGTCTGATTCAGATTTAACGCTGCCCGCTCTATTGGTTTCAATCGTGCCATCCCCCCACTTTCCCTTGCCATCGCCCCCATCATCGGCTAACGGCCCGCGCTTCACCAACGTGAAACGGGTTCCCATTCAGGGGATTCGCCAACCAACCT
>JBEAOQ010000133.1:0-8173 GCA_041164845.1 Pseudomonadota bacterium
CTGCGCTCGCAATGACGAAATACATGATTTTCCTATTTTCTTTGCGGCTTCGCGTGAGAAATTTCTACCTCTCCTTGGTCGCGCCAAACACCAATTCCGGATGGCGTTCCTGTTGATACGACACATCCCAAACCGACCGCGCCATAAACACCGGGTCGCCGTCGCGGTCTTTGGCCAGATTGCTTTTGTTGAAATCGGTGAAGGCTTTCAATGCGCTATCGCTGCCTTTGATCCAGCGGGCGGTGTCAAATGGCGCGCCTTCCAGCATGGCAGCGACTTTATATTCGGCTTCCAACCGCGAGATCAGCACTTCCAATTGCAATTGCCCCACGACGCCGACAATCCATTGCGCACCGATTTCGGGGTAGAATACTTGGATCACGCCTTCTTCCGACAGATCATCCAGCGCCTTGCGCAGCTGTTTGGTTTTTGTCGGATCCACCAATTTGACCCGCCGCAGGATTTCTGGCGCGAAATTGGGCAGGCCGATAAAGCGCACTTCGTTTTTTTCGGACAGCGTATCGCCCACCCGCAACGTGCCGTGGTTGGGGATGCCGATGATGTCACCTGCCTCGGCGGTGTCGGCAATTTCGCGGTCTTGGGCGAAGAACAGGATCGGCGAATGGACGGCAATCGGCTTGCCGCTGCCCGATGGGGTCAGCTTCATCCCGCGCCGGAAAGTGCCAGACACCAACCGCATAAAGGCGATGCGGTCGCGGTGTTGCGGATCCATATTGGCTTGCACTTTGAAAATAAAGCCGGTGACTTCGCCATTTTCGGGCAGGATTTCACCAGCGGAAGATGGCTGGGGGCGCGGCGGCGGTGCGAAATCGGCGATGGCGTCAATCAGGCTGGTGACGCCGAAATTCTTCAACGCCGAGCCGAAATAGACCGGCGTCAGATCGCCATGCCGATAGGCGGCGATGTCAAATTCGGGATAGCCGCCGCGTGCCAAATCCACCTCATCGGCAATATCGGCTGGCAGGGTGGGGGTGGCATCAATCTGGCCCAAAAATTCGCGGCTGTCGCCCGTGGGACGCGCCACGCTGTCATTGGCGAAATCCATCACCCCCTGAAATTGCCCGCCCATGCCCACTGGCCAGCCCATCGGGCAGACATCCAGCGCCAAAGCATCGGCCACTTCATCCATCAATTCAAACGGGCTGCGGCCTTCGCGGTCAACCTTGTTGATAAAGGTGATGATCGGCACCGAGCGCATCCGGCAGACCTCGAACAGCTTGCGGGTTTGCGGCTCGATCCCTTTGGCGGCGTCGATCACCATGATCGCGCTGTCGACAGCTGTGAGGGTGCGATAGGTGTCTTCGGAGAAATCTTCGTGGCCCGGCGTGTCCAGCAGGTTGAAAGTAATGCCATTTCTTTCGAATGTCATCACGCTGGATGTGACCGAAATGCCGCGCTGCTGTTCGATCTTCATCCAATCTGACCGCGCCCGCCGCGCTTGGCCGCGTGCTTTGACTTCGCCCGCCAGATGGATTGCTCCGCCTTGCAACAACAGCTTTTCAGTCAGGGTGGTCTTGCCCGCATCGGGGTGCGAGATGATGGCAAAGGTGCGGCGGTTGGATGTGGGCGCGGATGTCATGTGGCGCGCCTAGCGGGCAATGGGAAATTTCTCAATCAGACTCTTACTCTGTCTTAAGATTGGTTGTGCTAGGGGGCGATTATGCGCAAATTATATCCTCTGATCTTAACCGCTCTGGTGGTGACCGGCTGCACCCCCAAGCCGGATGTTGGCACCTATCCCTTTGCTCAGGCCGAAGCCTTTGCCCGGCTGGAAAAGGCCGATGTGAAGGGCTTTATCGCAGCAAGGCGCTGTGGGGTCAGGTTGACTTTGGATGCGGATAAGAACGATCCGGTGTCGATCAAATGGGATATTTATGGCGGCAGCGAGGATGTCGGGTCGTTCACCGTCAAGCTGGTCGCGGTCGATGCCATGTCCACCAAATCGCTGATTGAGGTGTCCGCCGACCCCAAAGGCGGCGAGATTTTTGACGGCACCAAGCAATATGACGCCCCCGCGATGCAGCAACCCTTGCGCAGCGCCGTGCAGGAATTGATTGATGCGGCGATGGAAACGCGGCCTTTTGATCCGGCAAAGATTGCAGACCCGCATGAATTGGACAGCAACTGCACATTGCAACGCAAAAAGGCGGGGTCACAGCTGGCGGCGACCAGCAGCGGGGGTAATGCATGGGGATTTGGCGATCCAACACCGATTATGGGCCGTGCCGATCCTACGTTAGGTCAGGCTACGATCCGCGACCCCGATATGCCACAGCCCGCTGATAACCACACCCATGGCAATCGCACCCAATTTGACGAATATGGCGAAGCAATCCCACCGCCGTTGAAGGGTGGGTCTTAACCCCGCAACACCGCCCCCATTTTTGCGGCGGCTGCGGTGATTTTATCGCTGATGGTTTTCAGTTCAGCATCGGCATAGCTTTTGTCGGATGGTTGCAGGGTTACCTCGACCGCCAGCGATTTTTGCCCTTCCGGCACACCATTTCCGCGAAAATCATCAAAGATTTGCGCGGCAATGATATTGGCTTTGTCGGCCCCCTTCACCGCCCGCAACAGATCGCCCGCTGGCATGTCGGCACCCAGCAAAAAGGCGAAATCGCGTTTCACCGCTTGCAGTGCGGGCGGGGCATAGGCGCTGCGGGTGAAGCTGCTGGCACCTTTTTTCGCAGGGATCGCTTCCAGAAACAGTTCCACCGCCGCCACTGGGGCGTCGATGTCGAATGTTTTCAGTGTGGTGGGATGGAGCATCCCGAAACGCGCCAGCACAGTCTTTGGCCCTAACCGCAGCGTGGCCGATTGGCCCGGATGGAATTGCCCACCTGCATCGCCCATCACCTGCAAATTATCCACCGGCGCACCGGCTTCGGCCAACAGGGCGATTGCTTCGGCCTTGGCATCATAGGCATCAAAGATTGTGGCTTTGCCACTTTGCCAGCCACGCGAGATTTTGTTGCCGACCAACACCAGCGCCAGCGACAAAGGTTCATCGCTGCGGCCAGCAGCGCCGCGCAAATAGCGGCGACCAATTTCAAACAATCGCAAGCTGTCAGCGCCGCGTGCGAGGTTACGCTGGGTGGCCATGAGTAGGCCCGGAAGGATAGAAGGGCGCATCGCCTTCATATCTTCGCTGATTGGGTTGGTTAATTGCCACAGATCGCTGTCTGTAACGGCGAAATACTCGGCGGCTGGGGTGGGCAGAAACGACCATGTTATCGCTTCATGCGCACCGCGTGCGGCTGCGGCACGGCGCAAACGGCGCTCTAATTTTTGGACGGGCGTGGCGGTGGGGCGGGCGACGCCATCAGCGCGGGGCAGGGGCACAGATGCCACCCTATCCAGTCCATGGATGCGGACAATTTCTTCGACAATATCGGCCGCGCCGTCGATGTCGGGCCGCCAGCCGGGGGGGGTGGTGGTCCAGTTTTCGGCAATATGGAAGCCAAGCGCGCCAAGGATGCGGCGTTGTTCGGCGTCATCCACCACCACACCGCCCAATTTTGTGGTGAGGGTGGGATCATAGGCGATCTGTTTGTCGGCCAATGGCGGCTGGCCGCTGCGGATAATTTCCGATGCTTCGCCGCCGCAAATGCGCAGGATAAGATCGGTGAGGATGTCCATCCCCGTATCGAGAAACGCCGGATCAACCCCCCGTTCGAACCGCGAGCGGGCATCGCTGGTGAGGTTCAGTTTGCGCCCCGTGGCCGCGATATGCGTGGGATCGAAATAGGCAATTTCCAGCAATACGTCGGTGGTGGTATCCTGGCAGCCCGAATGTTCGCCGCCCATAATCCCGGCAATATCATGCACGCCCGCATCATCGGCGATGACGGTCATGGTGTTGTCTAGGGTGTATGTTTTGCCGTTGAGCGCCAGCGCCTCTTCGCCTTCACGCGCCCGCCGTGCCACCACTGGGCCAGATAATTTCGCCAGATCATAGGCATGGGCCGGACGGCCAAATGCCAGCATCAGATAATTGGTAATATCGACCAATGCCGAGATGGGGCGTTGACCCGCAGATTTCAGCCGCGCCTGCATCCAATCAGGCGATGCGCCGTTGGTGACACCGCGCAAGACTCGGCCATAAAAGGCGGGGCAACCGGATGGGTCATCGGTGCGGATTTGAATGCAGGATTTTAAGTCCCCCTCCCCTTTAGGGGAGAGGGCTAGGGGATTAAGCGTCCCCAGCCCCGCCGCCGCCAGATCGCGGGCGATGCCATAGACCCCCATGCAATCGGGCCGGTTGGGGGTGATCGCCACATCGAACACCGGATCGGCCCCGTGATAGGCAGCAAAAGCCATGCCCACCGGCGCGTCATCGGGCAATTCGATGATGCCATCATGGTCATCACCCAATTCCAGCTCGCGGCTGGAACACATCATGCCGTTGGATTCAACGCCGCGCACAGCCGCCTTTTTCAGCGCCATGCCATTGGCCGGAACCACCGCGCCGGCCAAGCCCAGCACGCCAATCATCCCAGCACGGGCATTGGGTGCGCCGCAGACAACTTGCAGGGGAACGCCGTCACCCGAATCAACTGTCAACACTTGCAATTTGTCGGCATCAGGATGGCGCGATGCGGTCAGCACTTTGGCGACGCGAAAGCCAGCCAGTCTGGCGGCGGGGTTGTCTATCCCCTCAACCTCCAGCCCGATAGCATTGAGGGTGTTGGAAATTTCCGAAACCGACGCCGAAGTTTCAAGGAAATAACGCAGCCATGAGAGCGAAAATTTCATGCGCTTGCTCCTACACCGGCAGACAATGTGGGCACATCCAGCGCCGAAAAGCCATAATGCCCCAACCAACGGACATCGCCATCAAAAAAGGCGCGCAAATCTTGCATGCCATATTTCAGCATCGCCAGCCGATCGACCCCGACGCCAAAGGCAAAGCCTTGGTATTCTGCGGGATCAAGCCCGCCCGCCCGCAAGACATGATGATTGACCATGCCGCTTCCCAGCAATTCCATCCAGCTATGCCCCTCATCATCGCCGCTGCCGCCAACCACCCGCCTGCCGCCGACCATGCTATAGCCGGTGTCAACCTCAACCGAGGGTTCGGTGAAAGGGAAGTAGCTGGGACGCAGCCGCAGGGTGATGTCATCGCGTTCAAAAAAGGCTTTCAGCACGGTTTCCAGAGTCCATTTCAGATGGCCAAGATGGATGTCTTTGTCGATCACCAGCCCTTCGATCTGATGGAACATCGGGGTATGGGTGGCATCAGAATCGCTGCGATACACGCGGCCCGGGGCGATGATCCTGATGGGTGCGCCTTGCGATAACATCGACCGGATTTGCACCGGCGAGGTATGAGTGCGTAGCACCAGCTCGCGGCCATCTTCGGTGCGATCTGGCAGATAGAAAGTATCATGCATGGCGCGGGCGGGGTGGCTTTCGGGCATATTCAGCGCGGTGAAATTGTGCCAATCATCCTCAATTTCCGGCCCGGATGCCACGGCAAAGCCAAGATCGGCGAAAATTTCCGCCAATTCGTCCATCACTTGCGACACGGGATGGATAGAGCCACGCGGCATTTCGGGCGCGGGCAGGGTCAGGTCGATGCTTTCGGCAGCAAGGCGGGCGGTGAGGGCGGCTTGTTCCAGAGCAGCTTTGCGGGCGGCGAGGGCTTCTGTAACCGTGATCCTAATAGCATGAATTATAGGGCCTTGAGATCGCCGTTCGTCATCCGACATAGTCCCAAGAGTTTTTACCAGTGCTGTAACCGACCCTGATTTTCCAAGATTTTTTACTCTAAGCTCTTCGAGTACCTCTAGTGTTGGAGCATTTTCAATTTCTGAAATAGCTGAAAGTTTCGGATCGTTCATCATTCTTCGTCATTCCCGCGAAGGCGGGAATCCATCTCCCACTCTATGGTTATTTTACGCGATGGGATGGCAAGGGTGCAAACCCTAGGATTATAGCCAAATCGTCCCAATCGGGATTTGTCTCTTCGATGATCCGTATTTTCCACGAGCGATTCCATTTCTTCAACCGCTTTTCCCGAATAATGGCATTTTCCATCGTGGCGTGTTGTTCATACCACACCAAGCGTTTCACCCCTTTGTCCTTAGAAAAGCCATCAATCAAGCCCTCACGGTGTTGATAGAGCCGTTGGGCGAGGTTTGACGTCACACCAACATAGAGGGTGCCATGGCGATGAGAGGCAAGGATGTAGCTTGTGGGTTGGAATGTTTCTTTCATTTCAAACCTATGGAGATGGATCCCCGCCTGCGCGGGGAAGACGAACAGGGGGGAAGACGAAGAGGGGGGATGACGAAATTATGGCTTAAGCCCCGCCCCCCGCTGGCCCATCTAGTGCTTGCACCGCTGCTCCTGCAAAGGCCAATCTTTCGCGCATAAACACATCAATAATCGGATGCGACAGGGCGGCGTATTGGCGGGGGGTCATGCCGATAAACTGCCGAAATTCGCGGACAAATTGCGCTTGATCGTGATAATGGCCATCCAGTGCGCCGATCCAGCGCAAGGACGGGTCCAGCAGAAATTGGGTGACGCTGCGCATAAAACGCTGGCGGCGCAGCAGCAATTTGGGCGCAAAACCAAAGGCATGGGTGCAAACCCGCTCCAATGTCCGAGGGCTGACGATGCTGCGTTCGACCAATTGTGATACGGTGGCAACCTCGGGATCAATCAAGGCCTTGTGAATGGCCAGTATCCGGGCTTCGTCGCGGATCGGTTTGGCGGTTAAGCTGTTGAAAAATTCGGTGATCCTGGCCAATTCGCCCAGCTCATCTGGCTGTGCGCCAAACAGGTCACGCGCCAATGGGGCGAAGCGGCGATAGGCGGGGTGGCTGGTGCCATCGACCAATGTATCGGCCAAATCCCGCGCTGGCGTGCCGATAAATTTGGCCCAGCCCAAAGGCAATAAGCCAACGCCCCATAGCCGGGTGGTGCCGACCGCGAATTTGACCGCACGGCTGCTGGGGCCGGTTGCGGGGAAATGGGTGCCCGATAGGTTTTGGCCCTTGGCATTGCTGGCATCGGGGGTGTTGCCAGCGTGAAACCGCAAATTGCCCCATTCGGGATGCAGGAAATCTTGGATTTGCCCGCCATCGGCCACCGTGATTTCGGCGGTGTGGAAGGTGGTGAAATAGCGTTGTAATTCAGGAGGTGGTTTGTAGAATCGCACCTGCACTGCGCAATTTTGCGACACATTATATCCCCCGTGGTGCGACTCTTATTGAGGCGTGATGACCCAGTAGTTTTTGCAAAGCAACCGCAATGTTGCCAAAAACAAAAGGGTGCGGATCGCTTGCGCGGCCCACACCCTTAAATTCATTCAATTTTTGGCTGTTTAAGCCCCCAATTAGGCCAAAGCAGCCTTGGCCTGTGCGATGATTGCGGTGAAAATGCCGCCTTCGTTCATCGCCAGATCGGCCATTGATTTGCGATCCAATTCGATACCCGCCAGCTTGGTGCCGTGGATGAATTGCGAATAGGTGATGCCTTCTTCGCGGACAGCAGCATTGATTCGCTGAATCCACAAAGCGCGGAACGACCGTTTTTTAACTTTACGATCGCGATAGGCATATTGGCCGGCCTTTTCGACCGCCTGACGGGCGACGCGAATGGTATTTTTGCGGCGACCGCGATAGCCCTTGGCTTGATCGAGAATCCGCTTGTGCTTGGCACGGGTGGTAACACCACGTTTGATACGGGACATAGCTCAAATACTCCGAGTTTTTATTGCCGCGATTTCCGAGTCGCCAGAAAATGTCTGGCTAGAAATCGCTAAGGATTACAGCCCGTAGGGCGCCCACTTCTTGATAACCTTTGCATCGGCATCGGAAATCACATCGGTGCCACGGTGCTGGCGGATGTATTTGGCATTGTGGCTCATCAGCCTGTGTCGTTTGCCAACCGCGCCGTGCTTAATTTTGCCGGTGGCGGTGAGCTTGAAGCGTTTTTTAACGCCGCTCTTCGTCTTGAGCTTGGGCATTTTCGTCTCCTTCGGATAACGCGATCAACCCCCCGTGGCAGCCCTTGATGGCCAGGTTGGTTGGCGAATCCCCTGAATGGGAACCCGTTTCACGTTGGTGAAGCGCGGGCCGTTAGCCGATGATGGGGGCGATGGCAAGGGAAAGTGGGGGGATGGCACGATTGAAACCAATAG
>JBEAOQ010000134.1:0-11349 GCA_041164845.1 Pseudomonadota bacterium
ACGCAAAGCCAGAAAATGGCGCAGTTCCAGAAGCAGTAGTGGTGCGTTTTGCCGGTGACAGCGGCGATGGAATGCAGCTGACCGGTGGGCAATTTACTCTGTCTACCGCGCTGGCGGGCAATGATCTGGCCACTTTCCCCGATTTTCCGGCGGAAATTCGTGCGCCGCAGGGCACATTGTTTGGCGTGTCGGCGTTCCAGATCAATTTTGGCAGCACCGAAATTTCCACTGCTGGCGATGCGCCCGATGTCTTGGTGGCGATGAATCCGGCGGCGTTAAAGACCAATGTTGGGGCATTGAAACCCGGTGGGTTGATTATTGCCGACAGCGGCGAATTTTCCAAACGCAATCTGGAAAAGGCGAAATATGCGGTTAATCCGCTGGAAGACGGCTCGTTGGCCAAATGGCAGCTGCTGGCGTTTGACATCAGCGCGCTGACTTTGGAGGCGGTGAAGCCCTTTGGCTTGGGCAATAAAGAGGCGCTGCGCTGCAAAAATATGTGGACGCTGGGGCTGGCGCTGTGGAT
Organism: Pseudomonadota bacterium; assembly: GCA_041164845.1. Taxonomy (GTDB): domain Bacteria; phylum Pseudomonadota; class Alphaproteobacteria; order Sphingomonadales; family Sphingomonadaceae; genus Novosphingobium. Next base: position 527 of record JBEAOQ010000134.1, read on the forward strand.
GTTTGACCGCGACCGTGCGCCGCTGATTGATTGGTTGAACGGCAAATTCGCCAAAAATCAGGTGCTGGCCGATGCCAATATTGCCGCGCTGAATGCTGGTCATGCTTACGGCGAAACGGCGGAAATTGGCGGGCAGATCACGCGATTGAATTTGGATGCTGCGCCCAGCAAACCGGGGCTATATCGCACGGTAACGGGTGCTGAAGCGATTAGTTTGGGCTTGGTGGCGGGTGCGCAATTGGCCGGATTAAAGATGTTTTTTGGTGGCTATCCGATCACCCCCGCTTCGGCCATTTTGCACAATTTGGTGAAGATGAAAGAATTTGGTGTCACGACTTTTCAGGCCGAGGATGAAATTGCGGCGATTTGTTCGGCGATTGGTGCGTCTTATGCCGGGCAATTGGGGGTTACATCGTCCTCTGGCCCGGGCATTGCCTTGAAGGGTGAGGCGATGGGTTTGGCATTTATGACCGAATTGCCGCTGGTTATTGTCAATTCGCAGCGCGGCGGGCCATCCACAGGTTTGCCAACCAAAACCGAACAGAGCGACCTCTATCAAGCGGTTTATGGCCGCAATGGCGATGCGCCGATGCCGGTGGTTTCGGTGTCCACGCCATCGGATGCGTTTGATGCAGCGATTGAGGCTTGCCGTTTGGCGGTGCAATATATGACGCCGGTGATGCTGTTAACCGATGGCTATATCGCCAATGCAGCCGAGCCGTGGAAAGTGCCTGATCCCGCGACTTTTACCCCGTTTCCGGTGTCATTTTTGACCGAGATGAACGATGCCAATGGAGAGGGGCGTGTGTTGCCCTATAAGCGCGATGCACGCGGAGTGCGCCCTTGGATAAAGCCGGGAACACCGGGATTGATGCACCGGATTGGCGGGATTGAAAAAGCGATTGATAGCGGTGATCTGGATTATTCGCCCGATGTCCATCAGGCGCAAACCCTTGCCCGTAAAGCCAAGATTGACGATATTGCCAAGGATATTCCTTTGCAATCGGTCAGTTCGGGGCCGGATAGCGGCAAATTGGTAGTGGTCGGTTGGGGGTCTACCTTTGGCCCGATCCACCAAGCGGTGAAGCGTTGCAATGCCAAGGGAATGGATGTGGCGCATGTCCATGTCCGGCATATTTGGCCTTTGCCATCGAATTTGGGTGCGTTGTTGAAGGGGTATGACAAGGTTTTGGTGCCTGAAATGAACACCGGCCAGTTCAAAACCGTGCTGCGCGATCAATTTTTGGTCGATGCGCGGCCATTGAACAAGGTGAGCGGGCAGCCATTTACCATTGCCGAAATTGAAGACGCCATTGCGGCGATGTTGGGTTAAGGGAGAGAAAAAATGAACGATATGACCCCCTTTACCACCACGCTGAAAGATTGGGAATCGGACCAAGAGGTGCGTTGGTGCCCGGGTTGCGGGGATTATGCGATCCTCAAAGCGGTGCAGCGCACATTGCCCGAAATCGGTGCAGACCCGGCGAATACGGTGTTTGTCAGCGGCATTGGCTGCTCCAGCCGTTTTCCCTATTATGTCAATTCCTATGGTTTTCACACGATCCATGGCCGCGCTCCGGCTTTGGCGACGGGGATCAAGCTGGCCAATCCGGCGCTGGACATATGGATTGTCACCGGCGATGGTGATGGCATGTCGATTGGCGGCAATCACACCATGCATATCCTGCGGCGCAATTTGGATTGCCAGATTTTGCTGTTTAACAATGAAATTTACGGCCTGACCAAGGGGCAATTTTCGCCGACCAGCCGCCCCGGCACCAATTCGCCAACTTCGCCGATTGGTTCGGTGGATCGGCCCGCTTCGCCTTGTGCGTTTGCACTGGGGGCGGGAGCGCGGTTCGTAGCGCGGGGCTTTGATGTGTCCAAAGATTTGGGTAGCGTATTAAAGGCGGCGCATGGCCATAAGGGCGCGGCTTTTGTCGAAATTTTCCAAAATTGCATCGTTTATAACAAAGACGTGTTCAATGATTTCGCCATGCCCAAGGGGGCGGAGGATCGCCAGCTGTGGTTGAAACAGGGCGAGCCGATGGTGTTTGCCAAAGGCACCAAGGGGATTGCGCTGGATGTTGAACATCTGACGCTGAAAGTGGTCGATGTCGTCGATGGTGATTGGCAGGGCGCGGGGGTGATTGTCCATGATGTGGTCAATCGCAGCGTGGCGCATATGTTGGTGGAAATGCAATTTGGCGAATTCCCGATGGCGCTCGGCGTGATTTATGACGATCCGCGCCCCAGCTATGAAGCGTCGATTTTGGGCCAAGACGAAAAAATGCGGGCGGGCAAGGTGGCAGATTTGGGCAAATTGCTGGCCAAAGGGCAGACGTGGACGGTAACCGAAAATGGGCCTGATTTGTAGCTGAGAATTGGGGGAATGACCCCAACACTCCTCTGGCTGCGGCGTGATTTGCGGCTTGGCGATCAGGCGGCTTTGATCGCGGCGATTGCGCAGGGGCCGGTGATTCCGGTCTATGTGTTGGATGATGACACGCCCAAACATCGCAAAATGGGGGCGGCATCGCGCTGGTGGTTGCATCATTCGCTGCAAAATCTGGATCGGGAATTGCGGCTGCGCGGGTCGCGGTTGATTTTGCGGCGGGGGATTTGTGCCGATGTGTTGGCGCAGATTGCGGCGGAAACTGGCGCGACAGATGTTCATGCGCTGCGTCATTATGAACCTTGGTGGCGCAATGCGGAACGCGCCGTGGCACAGCGGCTGACGCTGCATCTGCATCATGGCAATTATCTGGCACCTGCGGGCCATGTGCTGAGCGGGCAGGGCACGCCCTATAAAATATTCACACCTTTTTGGCGGACTTTACAGCAGCAAATGCCGCCGCCGCGTCCCATTCCAGCACCAGCAGATATTCCCGCACCACCGCACTGGCCGCACAGTGAAAATCTGGATGATTGGCATTTATTGCCGACAAAACCTGACTGGGCAGGGGGGATGCGGGCGGAATGGACGCCGGGCGAGGCGGGGGCTGCGACGCGATTGGCAGAATTTGCGGAAAAGGCGGCCCGCTATGGTGAGGCGCGGAATATGCCTTCGATCGAAGGGAGTTCTCGGCTTTCGCCCCATTTGCATTTTGGCGAGGTTTCGCCTGCCGCCATTTGGCACATGGTGGCAGATGCGGGCGGATCGGCAGATGTGTTTCTGTCCGAGATTGGCTGGCGCGATTATGCCCAGAATGTCATCCTGCAACTGCCCGATTATGGTGCGAAACCAGCCAAGGCGGAATTTGACCTTTTGCCTTGGCGCATTGGCCCAGCGGCGGATATGGATTTGGCGGCGTGGCAGCAGGGGCGCACGGGATACCCGATTGTCGATGCCGGAATGCGCGAATTATGGACCACCGGATGGATGCACAACCGGGTGCGGATGATTGCCGCCAGTTTTTTGGTCAAACATTTGTTGCTGGATTGGCGGTTGGGCGAACAATGGTTTTGGGACACATTGGTCGATGCCGATTATGGATCGAATGCGGTGAATTGGCAGTGGACTTTGGGGTCGGGGGTCGATGCCAATATGTTTGTCCGGATTATGGCGCCGCTGTCCCAATCGGCCAAGTTTGATGCGGGCGATTATATTCGCAAATGGGTGCCGGAATTGGCGCATTTGCGCGGCGATGCGGTGCATGATCCGATTGTTCCGCCCTCAAACTATCCGGCGAAAATCATCGGCCATGCCGAGGGGCGGGCGCGGGCTTTGGCGGCCTATGCGGCGATGAAAGCGGGTTGAAGATAAGCCACAAGGAGTGATTGTCGGCGCGGCGCAAATGCGTCATATGGCGGCGATGAATGTGCAAATGTCCCGATTGGCAGCTAATCAACGCAGCCCCAAACTGGGTTTTGCGGCGATTTTGGCGTGGATTTTCGGCAAAATCGGCCCATTTTTTTTGGATGTGATTGATGCCAGATTAACGACGGGATGCATCCACGCGATATTACCCGATGGTTCGGCCATAGAATTGGGTGGGAGCCAATTTGGTGAGCGCGGGGATGGTTGGCAATGCGTGGTGATATTGCATGAATGGCGCGGGCTGTGGCGGTTAATCACCGGCGGATCGGTCGGCTGGTATCAAGCATGGGAAGCGGGCGAATGGGAAAGCCCCGATCCGGTGGCGCTGTTTGCGCTTGTAGCGGGTAATGCAGTGAATTTACGCGGCGCGGCGCGGGCGCATGGGCCGTGGCGTTGGGCGGCGCAGGCGTTGCATTGGGCGCGGCGCAACAACCGGCAAGGCAGTTTGCGCAATATCCACGCCCATTATGATTTGGGGAATGAATTTTACGCGGCATGGCTTGACCCGACAATGAGCTATTCATCGGCGCGGTTTGATGGGTTGGACTTGGGGTTGCAGGCGGCGCAGCGGCGCAAAATTGCGGCAATCGCTGATCGGGTGACGGGCGCGCGATCGGTCTTGGAAATTGGCTGCGGCTGGGGGGCTTTGGCGGCGGAATTGGCGCGGCGCGGTGCGGATGTGACCGCGATCAGCCTGTCGGATGCCCAGCTGGATTGGGGGCGGCAACAGCACGGCGCGGCGGTGGATTTTCGCAAGCAGGATTACCGCGAGGTTGATGGGCCATTCGATGCCATCGTCAGTGTCGAGATGGTTGAGGCGGTGGGGCAAGCCTATTGGCCCGATTATTTTGAATGTTTGGCGCGGTGTTTATCAAGTGGCGGGCGGGCGGCTTTGCAGCTGATTTCCATTCGCGATGAGCTGTTTGAGGCCTATGCGCGCAGTGCGGATTTTATTCAGACCTATATTTTTCCGGGCGGAATGTTGGTGCGCGAGACGGCGTTTCGGCAGCTGGCCACAGTGCATGGCTTGCGCTGGCAGGACGAGCACCGCTTTGGCTTGGATTATGCCGAAACCTTGCGGAAGTGGCGGATGCGATTCGATGCAGCGGCGGCCGATGGACGGTTGCCAGCCGGATTTGATGCGCGGTTTATCCGGCTGTGGCGGTTTTATCTGATGTATTGCGAAGGTGGTTTTCGCGGCGGCGCGATTGACGTGGTGCAGGTGACGCTTGTGAAGGGATGATTACAAACCCCGGGGCAATGTCGGCAAATGGCGGCAGCGATCTAGCAGATCATCCAAAATAATCGGGCTCATCAGATTGGTAAAACCGCAACCGACGACATTCTTATCCCACCACGCCACTTCGGCTTGCAGCGCGCCAAGGCCCGGCAGAGTCAGCCAGCAAATCGTCCCATGATGCAGCCGATTGACTGAAACGGCCGAAAACCCCGAAATCGATAAATTGCGCACGGTGGTTTCAAAGGCGCGCGAACCGGAGGGTCGCAAGCTGGCCGGAATGGTGAGATGGGTGCGCGGGGCGCAACGATCTTCTTGCGCCGCCGTCCGATAGCGATCAGGAAAAAAGCCCTGATTTTCCCCCCGATTTTGCATTATCTTCCTCCATCACAAGGCGTTATCGCCTGAGCATGAAGGGTTTATGGCAGATGTTGGTTAAACTAGGTTTAAGCCCTTGGGTAAAGTTTAATTAGCTGTAAAATTCATCCGGGTGGCGGTGGGAAAATCCGTGGCAAGGAGGGCGATGATCCGTTTTGCCACCAATTCGGCAGGTTTGACGCTGGCGGGGTCTTCGCCCGGATAGGCTTTGGCCCGCATCGCGGTGCGGGTGGCCCCCGGATTGACCACGGCGACCCGCAAAGGGGCCAAGTTTTGACTTCCGCCGCATAGCAATCAAGCAAGGCTTCAAATGCGGCTTTGCTGGCACCATAGGCCCCCCAAAAAGCACGGGGAGCGGCGGCAACGCTGCTGGTTAGGCCAATGATTCGGCCATTTTTGCTGGCACGCAGCAGGCGGTCAAATCGCGCCAGCAAGGCCTGTGTCGCCAAAACATTGGTGGTCAGGGTTTTGGTAAAATGGGCCTGATCTATATCGGCAACCGAGGTCAGTTGGGGAAAATGGGCGGCGGATAACACCATAATGTCCAAGGCTGACCAGCGGCCAGCAATCGCCGTGGCCAGACGGGCAATGGCATCAGGCTCGTTCAAATCCAGCGGGGCGATGGTGGCACTGCCGCCGGCATTATGGATGATGTCTTCGATGGATTCCAGTGCTTTGGTGTCGCGTCCGGTCAGGATGACATGCGCCCCAGCAGCGCCAAGCGCCAGCGCGGTGGCCGCGCCAATGCCGTGGCTGGCCCCCGTAACCAAAGCCAATTGGCCCGCGAAACTTGTCTCCGCTGACGCCATGCTCAGGCCACTTTTTCCGATAGCAAGCTCAGCTGGTCAGGGGCACCACGTTCGAGCAGATCGGTCAGCCGCGTCGGATATTCGCCGCTGAAACAGGCGTCGCAATATTGCGGAGTGGCGGCATTGCGGCCCGCTTCGCCAACCGCGCGATACAGCCCGTCAATCGAGACGAAAGCCAAACTATCCGCCTGAATAAATTTGGCCATTTCCGCCAAATCCATCCGCGCCGCCAGCAATTTTGACCGCTCGGGGGTATCGACCCCGTAAAAACAACTGTGTTCGGTGGGCGGGCTGGCAATCCGCATATGCACTTCTGCGGCACCGGCATCGCGCATCATTTGGACAATTTTCAGCGAGGTGGTGCCGCGCACAATCGAATCATCAATCAAGACAATCCGCTTGCCCTCGACCAGAGCGCGGTTGGCATTGTGTTTGCGTTTGACATCGGCATTGCGCGTGCCATCAGACGGCTGGATAAAGGTGCGGCCGACATAATGCGAACGGATGATCCCCAATTCAAACGGGATCCCCGATTGCTGGGCATAACCGATAGCCGCTGGCACGCCGCTGTCTGGCACGGGGATAACCAGATCGACAGGTGCCGGCGATTCCTTGGCCAATTCCATGCCAATTTGTTTGCGCACGGTATAAACCGATTGTCCGCTCATTACCGAATCGGGGCGGCTGAAATAGACATGTTCAAAAATGCAGGGGCGCGGTTTGTGCTGACCAAAGGGGCGGTGGCTGGAGATATTGCCCTGATGGTCAACCTGCACCATTTCGCCCGGGTCAACTTCGCGGATGAAATCGGCGCCAATCACATCCAGCGCCACGGTTTCACTGGCAAAAATAATCGCATCGCCAATCCGGCCCATCACCAGCGGGCGTATCCCCAGCGGATCGCGGCAGGCAATCATCCCCTGATTGGTCATGCAAATTAGCGAATAGGCCCCCTCGATCAGCCGCAAAGCATCGACAAATTTATCGGGTAAGGTGGGGAAACGGCTGGTGGCGACCAGATGGATGATGACTTCTGTATCCGAAGTCGATTGGAAAATAGACCCCTTGCGCACCAATTCACGCTTGAGATTCATGGCATTGGAGATATTGCCATTATGCGCGATGGAAAAACCGCCCGAGGCCAAATCGGCAAACAGCGGCTGGATATTGCGCAGCCCCGAACCGCCGGTGGTCGAATAACGGACATGGCCCGATGCCATATTCCCGGGCAGTGTGGCAAAGGCGGCGGGGGTGGGGAAAACTTGGGCGACATGGCCAATGCCCCGGTGCGAATAAAATTCGGTGCCGTCAAAGCTGGTGATACCCACCGCTTCTTGGCCGCGATGTTGCAGGGCGTGCAGCCCCAGCGCGGCCATCGCCGAGGCTTCGGCGGTGCCGACAACCCCGAAAATGCCACATTCTTCATGCAGGCTGTCGGAATCAATGTCCCACGGTGCCGTATCTGGGGCTTGGTTATCAGGCTGTATCATGCTGCGCGCATGTGGCCCCGTTTGGCGATAAAGGCAAGGGGGAGGATGGTGTGATGAGGGATAAATGGGCGAAAATTCGGCGTCCCTTGTCGCTTACGTATCATGCGAGATGCCTCATGCGAAATATCAGGCGGCTAGGTAGAGCTGGTTTCTGCCGTTGGACTTGGCCCGATACAGGGCTTGGTCAGCGGCCTGTAGCGAGTTGATCGCATCCGGTTCGAGGGGGGCTAATCCAATGCTGATCGTGATTTCTACGGGTATTTTATTGATTTTTATGATATTTTCGGCTAGAGATCGACTCATTTTGTTACAGATAATCTGCGCCATTTCGATGGAGCAATTGGGCAATAACAGGGCAAATTCCTCGCCGCCAATGCGGGCCAATGAGTCGGTTATGCGTAACACTTTGCGGGCGACATGGGCAAAATGGCGCAAAACGTCATCGCCGCCGGAATGTCCATAATTGTCATTGACCTGTTTGAAATGGTCAAGGTCAATAATCGCCAGACAACCCGCTTGGCCGCTGCTGATGGCTTCCTCCAGATGCAGATCAAACTGACGCCGATTGGGCAGACCGGTCATCTGATCGGTCAAGGCGACATCGGCCAGGGCATTTTCCAAGGCTTTGCGGGCGGAAATATCACGGATCATGCTGACCACTGAGGTGATCTCACCGGTATCATTGCGCACAGCACGCAGATTGGATTCAAACCAGCGGGGACGGCCACCACTGGGCAGCCCTAGGAACTCAACTTGCACCGTTTGCCCGGGTTTGGTGAAGGCTTGCATTTGTGCGGCTCTGACCCGCAACTGATAGTCTGGATGGATCATTTCGCGCGCATTCTGGCCGATTAATCTAACCGGGTCATGTTGGCCGATTTGCGCGATTGACGGCGAGATGAACAAGATAGTCCCCATGACGTCGGTGTTCATAATGATGTCGGTCGAATTGTCAGCCAGCAGCCGATAGCGCGCTTCGCTGGTTTGTAACTGGTTGAGCAGATGGTGTTGATAGCGAACCACCCGCGACAGCGGAACAATGCCCAGAAATAATCCCGTTAGATAGGCCAGTGGCGGACTGATCGGACTGAAAATCATCAGGGTCAGGATCAGCATATTGGCCAAAATCAGGCCATATCGCAGTTGCCCACTGATCGGCGAAAATGCCCTTGGTTTCGCATAGTCTGATTTTTTACCATCGGGTTGGGTTTTGCTTGGGGCAAGGCGATGCTTGCGGAAAAACCGCCCCAACAAGGATGATAGAGTGGCCGACCGCTTGCTCATGCAATCGGTTTACAAGCTAATGGTTAATTTGGGCCATAAGCCTATGGTTAAGCGATTTTAACATTGCCCCATTGCCGCGAGCTGGATTGACTTCTAAACAGCGATTAAGCGGCGCTTTGGCTGCCAGCATCGTTTGATTGGGCGTGATTCTTGCTACTTTCTTCTTTTGAATGGACCATTGCCAAACGCTATATGCTGCCCGGGCGCGGCGAGGCCTTTATTGCGCTGGTGGCAGGGATCAGCTTGGCCGCTGTGATGCTGGGGGTGGCGGCGCTGATTGTCGTGATGAGCGTGATGAACGGATTTCGCGCCGAATTGCTGGATAAAATTGTCGGGCTGAACGGCCATGCGATTATCCAAGCCTATGGCGGGCGGTTGGATAATTGGCAGGGGGTGTTGCAAGAGGTGCGCGCAGTGAAAGGCGTGACCCATGCCAGCCCCTTGATCGAACAGCCTTTGCTGACCAGTTTTAACGGGCGGGTGCAGGCGATTTTGGTGCGCGGACAAACCGCGCAAGATATTGCCGCAATGCAGCCAAAGGTGAAAATGGGGCAAATGGCCGCCTTGCGCGATGGGGCGGGCAATGTGGCGATTGGCAACAAGTTGGCCGAAAATCTGGGGGCGCGGGTCGGGGATGTTATCACGATCATCAATCCGGCTGGGCGGGCCACGCCATTTGGCACCGTTCCGCGTCAAATTTCCTATACTGTGTCGGCCATTTTTGAAATTGGCGTCTATGATTATGACAATGCTTTTGTCGTGATGCCGATACCAGATGCGCAATCGCTGCTGTTGACCGGCGATTCGATTGGCATGATCGAAGTGACCACCGATGATGCCGATCAGGCGATGGAAACATTGACCCCGCTGGCCAAAAAATTGGCGGGTCAGGCACTGGTTTCGGATTGGAAGACGATCAATGGCTCGATGTTCGAAGCGATCGCGGTGGAACGGGTGGTGATGTTTATTGTGCTGTCGATTATTGTGTTGGTGGCGGTGTTTAACATCCTGTCGTCGCTGATTATGCTGGTGCGGGCCAAAACCCGCGATATTGCCATTTTGCGGACAATGGGCGCGACACGGCGCAGTTTGCTGCGAATATTTGTCACGATTGGCTGTGTTATTGGTTCGGCGGGAACGGCTGTAGGGCTGGTTTTGGGTTTTACCATTCTCTATTTCCGGCAGAATTTGATCCATCTGATTGAGATTATCACGGGGCAAAATTTGTGGGATTCAAAAATCCGTTTTCTGACCGAATTGCCCAGCCGCAGCGATCCTGCCGAGATTATCGGCATTTGTCTGATGGCGCTGGTATTCAGTTTTCTGGCGACGCTCTATCCGGCATTAAAAGCCGCCAGCACCGATCCGGTGCAGGTGTTGCGCTATGAATAGTGCGGCGCAAAATCCGGTGGTGCGGCTGTCCGGCCTGACCCGCAGCTTTAGCCAAGGCGGGGTGGTGGTTGAGGTTTTGCGCGGGGTTGATTTGGACATCCATGCGGGCGAAGTGGTGGCTTTGCTGGGGCCATCGGGGTCGGGAAAATCAACTTTGCTGCAAGCGGTTGGCTTGTTGGAAGGCGGATTTGGCGGAAAAATTGCAATCAATGGCGTGGATGCCAGCACATTGGATGGCGATGCGCGGACGACATTGCGGCGCGAACAGCTGGGCTTTATCTATCAATTCCATCATTTGCTGGCCGATTTTAATGCCTTGGAAAATGTCGTTCTGCCGCAGCTGATTGCGGGGGTGACGCAAGGGCCGGCGCAAGATCGGGCGCGGGAATTATTATCGGCGCTGGGGCTGGGGG
>JBEAOQ010000135.1:0-3865 GCA_041164845.1 Pseudomonadota bacterium
TGGGGCCATATACCGTGGGGCTGGTCAGCGATGTCAATGGCGGCGATCTGGGGGCTGCGATCCTGTCGGTCTATTGGCTGGGGCCGGTATTGGTCGCGCTGATTGGGTTGCTGATCTGGCGATTGCCGCATGACGAGGCAAAAGTGGCGCTGCGGGCGCAAGCGGCGGGGGAGGGGGTTCCTTAACTGATAGTTTCGGCCCCATCCCCTCCCAGCCTCCCCCTCAAGGGGGAGGAGCTTTGTGATGCGCAATAAGCGCATCAGGGCCTTTTACCCCGCCAAGCCAATCTCCGCCGCATTGGCCCAATTGCCATGCAAACCAAAGCGCATCCGGATCGGGATATTGATCGTGGCGATGGGGCCTTTTTCAATATCCAACGCATCAAACAGCAACAGATCGCTGCGATGCTCCTCCAGCCGGTTGCAGATCTGCACGATCCAGCCGTCACCTTCTCCGGCATCCTTGGCACGCGGGATAAAGCAAGGTTCTTGCAGGCTGGAAACCGGCCCGCACCACCAATGCTGCTCGGTCTTGGCGTGATGATCTATCAGGCACAAGCAGTTCATTAATAGCCCGCCGGCACTGCCGCCTTTTAGCTCAACCGGCCGTTTGTAATCCATCTCTAGCATCCAGCCATAGCGATAGGGCAACCCGGCAAAACGGTCATCAATCCTTGGAAATTCGCCCGACGTATCGGTCAGCCTGATCTCACTTTCAAAACTGTCCGAATTGCTGGCCATATCGACCGTCCAACGGGTGAGATAGCTCATTGCTTCTTGTCCATTAAACGCCGCGCCGTGGACATCGGGGAAAAACGGAAACATGTTGTTTTTCGCCACCGGAATGTCGAAATGCACCTTGGTGCCCTCCTGAAAACCATTCATCACATGGCTGTTAAAGCTGTTGCCGGTCTTGAACCAGCGCATATCGGCACTGGTTGCGCCCTGTTTGCGCGGCAGAACTCCCAGATAGACCGGCATCGTGGTATCAAATCCAAAATGCGGCAGCCCCTGTTCCAGCCGCTCCCATGATCCAACCGATGGCATGACATTGAACACCGCATAATCGGGGGTGATCGCGAAATCATGCATCATGCAATAATAGGGGGCCTGAAAGGCGATTTCATGCACCAGATCGCCATCAGGTGTAATCTCGTAAAAGGTGCAATCGGTCGAACATAGGCCAGATGAAGCATAGCCAAAAGCCAGCATATTGCCGGTGGCGGGGTCGATTTTGGGGTGCGCGGTGAAGGTCTGCCCGCTCATCTTGCCGTTAAAACGGGTAAAACCATCGGTCTCCATCGTTGCGGCATCCATAACCAGCGCAGGCGAGTCTTCTTTCAAAGCATAGAGCTTGCCGCCATGGATAAAGGCATTGGTATTGGCGGTGCCGCGTATCATCCCCGTCACCGCCGCATCGTCGGTCAGCGGGTTGCGATAGGCACCAAACAAGGCTTTGCCCGCGCCATTTTCCAGCTGCCATTTGTCGGTTTTGGCCCAACGCTGGCGAAAATCGCAGCGCCCATGATGAAAGTGAAACCGGGTTATCATCCCATCGCCGTTAAACGGAATATCATCGCCCAAGCGCGGGGGGAATTGCGGATCTGGCTGAACCCGATAGAAAGCACCGTCCAGCTCCGGTGGGATCGTGCCTTGGTATACCAAATCAGCAATATCGGCCTCGATACGGGATGGCGTATTAAAGCCAGTAAAGCTGGGTGAATCAGGAAACTGGGACATCGCACGAACCTCTCGACATATATTGTATGTTTCACTAACAATCGTCCAAAGGGATAGATATGACAAGGCCAAAAGAGATATTGGTGCCAACCACGCCGCATGTTGACGGCGACGAAGACATTGGTGAAATTCGCAATATTGTCGGTTTTCATATCCGCCTAGCGCATGGCGCGGTCTATCGCCATTTTACCGAGGCTTTTCAGCATATCGAGCTGACCCAGAAGCAGGTGTCGGTGCTGTGGCTGATTGACGATCATCCGGATATTGCCCAGACTGACTTGGCCCAGCGGATGCGGATGGATCGGGCGACGACAATGGCGATTGTCAACCGATTGCAGGAACGGTGTTTTTTGCTGCGGGGAAAATCTCCGACCGATGGTCGGAAACAAACGCTGAACCTGACGCCGGATGGTCAAAAGGCGCTGACCGCAGCCAAAATCGCCATCAATGAGCATGAAAATTGGCTGAAACGCAATTTCACCGAAAAAGAGGTGCAAAAACTTATCGAAATGCTGACCCGCATCCACGAATAAGGCGATTAGGGAGAGAAAAATGATGGGCAACGACCCCAAGACTATTATAAATCAAGGCAGAATGGGCATTTGGCAGTGGGTGGCAGTGGCTATCACCGTTGGCCTCAATGCGCTTGATGGCTTTGATGTGCTGTCGATCAGCTTTGCCGCTCCCGGCATTGCCAAGGAATGGGGCATCGACCGGGCGGCGCTGGGCTGGGTCCTGTCGATGGAATTGTTGGGCATGGCGGTGGGTTCGGTGGTGCTGGGCGGGGTAGCCGATAAAATTGGCCGACGGCCTACCTTGCTTGGCTGTCTGGTGGCGATGGCTATTGGGATGCATTTTGCGGGGACGGTGGCAACTGTGCAGGAATTGCTGGGCTGGCGTTTGCTGACCGGTCTGGGGATTGGCGGGATGCTGGCGGCGATCAATGCGGCTTCCGCCGAGTTTTCGAGCGCCAAATATCGCAATCTGGCGATGTCATTGATGGTCATTGGCTATCCGCTTGGCGGGGTCATCGGCGGGGTGATCGTCCAGCATTTGCTGGCACATGGCACATGGCGCGATGTTTTTACTTTTGGCGGCTGGGCGACGGCTGGTTTTCTGCCGCTGGTTTGGTTTTTTGTGCCGGAAACCCCGGCATTTCTCGACCGCAAGCAACCCGCCGGTGCGTTGGAAAAAATCAACCGCATCTATGCGCGTTTTGGCCATCCATGCGTCACCCGCCTGAGCGTTGACGCCCCAGATGCGCCCCAGCGGTCGATAGCGGACATCTTCAAGCCGGGGCTGATCGCCACCACCTTGCTGATTACCTTTGCCTATTTTGCGCATATCACCAGCTTTTATTTCATCCTCAAATGGGTGCCCAAGATCATCGTGGATATGGGATTTGCCCCCTCGTCTGCGGCTGGCGTGTTGACATGGGCCAATGTCGGCGGAGCCAGCGGCGGCGCGCTATTTGGCTTGCTGGCGCTGCGGGTCGGGTTAAAGCGTTTGACGATTATCACGCTGGTGCTGTCGTCCGTAATGATCTTCATCTTTGGCCGAGGAGCCGATAATCTGACCGCGCTGGCCGCAACCGTCGCCATTGTCGGCTTTTTCACAAATTCAGCCATCGCCGGTCTTTACTTGCTGTTCGCCAAAGTTTTCCCCACCCATGTGCGGGCAACCGGAACGGGGTTTGCGATTGGCGTGGGCCGAGGCGGGGCAGCTTTGGCCCCGATCATTGGCGGTTATCTGTTTCAGGCGGGTTTCGGATTGCAGAGCGTGGCGATTATGATGGGCATGGGATCAATCGTTGCCGCCTGCGCGCTGGTTTTTCTCAAGGAGCGTGAGGCGGATTAACCCTCGCTTTCCAACTCGACCAGCGCACGTTCTTTCAACAGATGTTTCTGCACCTTGCCCGAGCTGGTGCGCGGAATGAAGTCGGTGATGATCGCGGTTTTGGGCACTTTGAATTTGGCCAGACGGCGCGCACAATGGGCGATCACATCCTCGGCTGAAATCACTTTGCCGGGAACGGGAATGACATAAGCGCGTCCAACCTCGCCCCAGCGTTCATCTGCTACGCCAATCACCGCGCATTCGCCCACTTCCAGCAGCTCGGCAAGGGC
>JBEAOQ010000136.1:0-4066 GCA_041164845.1 Pseudomonadota bacterium
CGTCTCTGCGCCCCTGCGCGAACCAAATTTCTACATATGCCGCAGCCTCAAGCATATGCGATTGTCCTGCCCCAAGGGGGAGGGTTGGCTGGGGCAGTCTCGCCTTAAGATACCCAAGTCAATGTAACGCCATCACGTTCTAAATTGCCCGCCAATCGGCAATTGCCTAATCCGCTTGCCCGTGGCGGCGAACAAAGCATTGGTCAAAGCGGGCGGCGCGGGCGGCACCCCTGGCTCGCCAATCCCGCCCAATGTCGCACCGCTATTGATAAAATGCACCGCAATCACCGGCGGTGCATCGGCCATTTTCAACAGGGGATAATCGCCAAAATTGCTCTGCACCACCGCCCCCTGATCCAGCGTAATCTCTTCACCCAGCGCCACCGACAGCGCCATATTGATCCCGCCTTGAATCTGCGCCTCGGCATTGCGCGGATTGACCACCTGGCCGCAATCGACCACCGCCGTCACCTTGTGAATCTTTGGCGTGCCATCATCCGACACCGAAGCCTCGACCACCTCGGCGACTATCGTGCCAAAGGATTCAACAATCGCTATCCCGCGCCCGACGCCAGCGGGCAAAGTCTGGCCCCAACCACTCAATCGCGCCGCCTCATCCAACACCTTGATATGCCGCGATTCGGCGGGCAGATATTTGCGGCGATATTGATAGGGATCCTCGCCCGCAGCATGGGCCAACTCATCTATAAAACTCTCATTGTAAAAGCCAATTTGGTTGGAATTAACCGAACGCCACGGCCCATCATCCTGATTGGACTGATAGAAAAAATGCCGCCGCGACATGGCGGGCAAAACATAGGGGAAATGGGTTTCCCCCTCTGCGGTTTCGCTTTGCACATAATCATTGCGCCAGCCGGTAATCACATTTTGCTTGTCTAATGATGCGCGCAAATGCGCCGATGATTGACAGCGATAGGCGCCATGCCGCAGCTCTTGCTCGCGGCTCCAGATCAGTTTCACCGGATAGGGACATGCCATCGCCAGCTTCACAGCTTGCGCAATAATTTGGCATTTTTGCGGGAATCTCCGGCCAAAACCACCGCCCATGATCGTGGTGTGCAACGTCACGTCAGCAAAGGCCAGCCCCGCCGCCTTGGCCACCAAATGCCGCACCGCCAGCGGGTCTTGCAGCCCGACCCAAACCTCGATCTTGCCGCCCTGATAATGCGCGGTCATGGCGAAAGGTTCCATCATCGCATGGTGGATAAAGGGCAAGCGATACGCCGCCTCAATCATCCGCACATCCGCCGCCGCAAACGCCGCATCGACATCGCCATCGCCCGCTTTGCCCTTGGGCTTGTCCTCTGTGCGCAGACGGTCTTGCTCGGCAAAAATCGCCAGCGTGTTTACCCCGCCATGCCCGCCATCATCAAATTTCGGGGCCAATGCCAACACACCCTTTTGCGCCGCCCAATAGCCCTTGGCCACCACCAGCACGGCATCATCCATCCGCACCACCCGTTCAACCCCGGCCACTGCCAGCGCCGGTCTGTCATCGACCGAGATCAGCTTGCCGCCGCGCACCGGGGCCATCATCACACTCGCCACGCGCATATTGGGCAGGGTTACGTCCATGCCATATTGCGCGCTGCCATCGACTTTGGCCGGAATATCCATCCGCATCGGCGATGTGCCGATATGCTTAAAGGTTTTCGCGTCTTTCATCACCGGTGCATCGGGCATGTTGCGCAAAGCCGCCGCCGCCGCAATTTCCCCATAGCGCAATCTCCGCCCCGACGCGGCATGGATCACGCGGCTGTCTTTGGTGGTCAGCTCAGCCATCGGCACCCCCAGCCGCGCCGCGCCTTCCTCCAGCAACAGCTGACGCGCCGCTGCGCCCATGCTCCGCATAATATATTGCCCGCCAAAACGAATGGCCGTTGATCCACCGGTGATCTGGATCGGGATATTGCGCGCCAGCAGCGATAGCACGGATTGCGGCAAATAGGCCGCAGCGCCGTTCATCTCGCTCAAAAACCCCTTCAACAGCGCGGCATTGGCAAAGCCGGGCATGGCTGGCGCTTGTTCCACCCGCATCTTGGCCCAATCGGCATCCAATTCTTCGGCAGCCATCTGCGCCAGCGCGGTATGCGAACCTTGGCCAAAATCAATCGTCGGCGAATATATTGTCACCGTGTCATCAGCGGCGATTTTAATCCAAGGCGAAAATCCTGCCTCGCCGGGTTTTACCACGGCATCAATCGCGTGGTTCCGCGCCGATTTATCCGCCCATTTCAGACCAAATACCCCAGCCCCTGCGACAACAACCCCGCCCCACAGGAATGATCTGCGTTTCATGCCCATCATGCCTCTCCTGCTGCTTGATCTGTCGCCGCCAAAATCGCCTCGCGGATACGCGGATAGGTGCCGCAGCGACAGATATTGGTCATCGCCGCGTCAATTTGGGCCTTGGTCGGCTGGCCATGGCGTTCAATCAGCGCCACCGCCGCCATTATCTGCCCCGATTGGCAATAGCCGCATTGCGGCACCTGCGCGTCAATCCATGCGCGTTGCACCGCGTGTAAAGTGCCATCTGCGCCTTTAAGCCCCTCAATCGTGGTGATATTCTTGCCCGCAACCGCGCCAATCGGCAGCGAACATGACCGCGTAATCTGGCCATCGACATGCACCGAACAGGCCCCACAAGCCGCGATCCCGCAACCAAATTTGGTGCCGGTCAGCCCCAATTCTTCGCGCAAGGCCCATAGCAGCGGCATATCCGCCTCGCCATTAAATGCAACATCCTTGCCATTAACCGTGGCGGCGATTGCCATGATCGATTTCCTTGCTTACCAAAATACCCCAACCCCCATCCAACCATTTCGCCCCGTAATCAATATAATCCCGCAATCAATGTAATTTAGCCGCATAATCGGCCACCGGAGAGACCCCATGCCATTCCACCATCCCGCCGCAGACATCTTGCCGCGCTATGTCCAAGTGATCGACGGCGCATTGGAAATGGCCGGTAGCGGGGCCAGCCACACCCATATTTACCCCGCCACCGGCCAAGCCACCACCACCATCCAAATGTCGGGCACGGCAGATTTGGATCGCGCCTGCGCCGCCGCCCGCAAAGCTGCGCCTGCGTGGCGCGCTATGGCGGGCGACAAACGCCGCGATCTGATGTTCAAACTCGCGGCGATGCTCGAATCCCAAGCCGCAGATATGGCCCCGATTCTCACCGCTGAAAATGGCTCCATCGTCATCGCTGGCCCACATATGTCCTATGATGCCGCGCAAAAATTCCGCTATTTCGGCGGCTGGGCCGATAAAGTCGAGGGGCGCACCGTGGCCACATGGGGCGGGCCAGCGCATGATTATGTTGCTTACGAACCCTATGGCACCATCGGTATTATCGTCCCGTGGAATGGCCCTTTGTTTGCCGCCACCATGGTCATGGCTCCCGCGCTGGCCGCTGGCAATTGCGTGGTGATAAAATCGCCCGAACTTGCACCTTGTTCGGTGATGCGGCTGGTCGAATTGATCCATCAGGCTGGCTTTCCAAATGGCGTCGTCAACCTTGTCACCGGCGCGGGTGATCTGGGCGCGGCGATGGTGTCACATCCGCAAATCGACAAAATCGAATTTATCGGCAGCGGAGCCACCGCGACCAAAATCCTGACCAATGCCGCGCAAAGCCTGAAACCGGTGGGGCTGGAATTGGGCGGAAAATCGGCGGTACTGGTCTTTGCTGATGCCAACCTCCAAGACGCCGCCAAACGCGGTCTGTCTGGCGCAGTATCCGCCAATGGCCAAGGCTGCGTCAATGGCACGCGGCTGCTGGTGGAACGCGCTATCTATGAACCCTATATCCAGATGCTTGCCGCCATGGCCGCGCATGTCACAATCGGCGATCCCTTCGCCATGGATTGTTTTATGGGGCCGGTGATTTCCGCAACCGCGCTCGCCCGCATTTCCGGTATGGTGTCGCGCGGTGTGGCATCGGGTGCGCGGCTGATCTGCGGCGGGGCAAAATTGGGCGGCGATCATGCAGGCGGCTATTATCTGCCGATCACCATCCTTGCCGATGTATCCCCCGACA
>JBEAOQ010000137.1:0-3532 GCA_041164845.1 Pseudomonadota bacterium
ATGCGCCGCAGGGCGAGGTGATCGACGCCACCGCCCCGCTGCCAGACCATTTCGCCGCCAGTCTGGCGCAATTGGGCTTTAGCGAAGTTGACGGTAATAATATGCCCGAACCGACCCGCGCCCCCGAAGCCGAAATTCAAAAAACCGCCGCCAAAGCCCATGCCAAGCAATATCGCAAAGAGCGGCGCGGCGAACGTAAGGGACGGGTCAGCGGCGATCGTGGCCCAGCGGGCAAACCCAAACTGGCGGTCAAGCCGAAAGCAAAACCGACAGCAGCACGCAAATCCGCCCCCAATAAAACCGGCGCCAAGCCTACGCCGAAAGGCCGCTTTCGTCCATGACACCCTCCCCCGTCATTGCGAGCCCTTCGACTGCCTTGCAGGCGCTCAGGATCAACTGCGCGAAGCAATCCATCACCTGCACTGGATTGCCTAGAGGTGTTCGAAATGACGAGATATATAGGGCAATCTCATGACCCGTCTCGCCGTTTTCGATTGCGACGGCACGCTGGTTGATGGCCAAGCCGACATCTGCGCCGCCATGCAATCCGCCTTTGCCGCGCTAAACCTGCCCGTGCCGCCCGCCCGCGACATCCGCCGCAGCGTCGGGCTTAGCTTGCCACAAACCATGCTACATCTGGCCCCCGATGCCAGTGGCGAAACCCAAACCGCGCTGGTCGACGAATATAAAGCCGCCTTTCGCCGCGCCCGTAATGAGGGCCGCTTGGCCGAGCCTTTGTTCGCGGGCATCGCTCCATTGCTTGATGAATTGCGCAATGATGGCTGGTTGCTGGGCGTAGCCACCGGCAAATCGGATCGCGGGCTGGTGCATTGTCTGGCCACGCATGGCCTATCCGATCATTTCATCACCCTGCAAACCGCCGACCGCCATCCGTCCAAACCGCATCCGGCGATGCTAGAGGCTGCCTTGGCCGAGGCGCTGGCTTTGCCGCAAGATAGCGTGATGATCGGCGATACCAGCTTTGATATGCAGCTGGCCCGCGCTGCCGGTGTCCGCGCCATTGGCGTCGCTTGGGGCTATCACAGCGTGGTCGAATTGTTGGAGGCAGGGGCCGAATTGGTCGCCGAAACCCCACAAGAATTGCGGGAGATTTTGCGATGAATGATACGGAAACCGACCCCGCCAAAAAACGGTTTTTCACCCTGCAAATGATCCGTTTTGCCGGGGTTATTATGGCAATTATTGGCGCAGGAATTGTCGCCGAAAAAATCGCACTGCCGGTGCTTTTGGGCTATTTTCTGCTGATAAATGGTTTGGTCGATGTCTTTGTCATCCCGCAAATTTTGGTCAAAAAATGGAAATCTAACCCGTGAAGCGGTTTTACCAGGATGTTACCACTGCTGAAACCGAAAATGGCTGGCGCATCTTGCTTGATGGACGCGGGATAAAAACCGCCGCTGGCCAGCCGCAAATCGTGCCCACATCTGCGCTGGCCACAGCAATGGCCGCCGAATGGGCCGATCAAACCGACACCATAAACCCCAAGCATTTCATTTTCCGCGATATGGCTGATTTTGCCCTGGATGTCGTCACCCCCAACCCCGCCGATACCGTGCAATCCATCGCCCGCTTCGCGCAAAGTGACACACTCTGCTATCGCGCCGACCCTGATGAGGCGCTGTATCAGCGGCAATGGGATATGTGGGAACCATATGTTACCGCCGCCGAAACCCGCCATAATGTCGCATTCAAACGCATTTCCGGCATCATCCACCGCCCCCAGCCACCCGCAACACTGGCAAAAATGCAAGCGGTTCTGGCCGGATATTCGCCCTTCACACTGGCCGCGCTGAACCAGCTGGCCAGCCTCTCCGCCTCGCTCATCCTTGCGCTGGCCGCACTGGAATCGGGTGCAGATGCCGAAACCCTGTGGCCAGAAACCCTCTGGAACGCCGCTAATCTCGAAGAAGACTGGCAAGTCGAACTCTGGGGCCAAGACCAAGACGCCGCCGCCTTGCGCGCCTCACGCCTTTCCAGCTTTGCAGCGGCGATGGATTTTGCGGCTTTGGTTAGATAACACATAACTAACAAACCCGCTCGTCCTGAGCTTGTCGAAGGACAGTTTTTTACTTTATCAACTGCTTCAAAAATAGAACGGCCCTTCGACAAGCTCAGGGCGAACGGGTTATGGAAATTCAGCCCACCCAATCCGCCACCTGCCGCGCCACATCATTGGCACAGCCATTGGCCGCCGCCGCGACATCGCGTGCCAGTGGCGCAACCCCTTTTGCCACCGATTCAAACCGCCGCGTGACAATCACCCCATCCGCGCCCTGCTTCACCGCATCATAACGCACCACCACGGAACGGCTGCGCGCATCATATCCCATTGCCACCAATCGCCCCGACAGCCGCAGCTTTACATGAGGCTGGGCATCATCCAGCACCAACCGCTTGCCGCCCGCACGGATGGTATCGGCCAGCAGCGTGCGAAACAGCCGCGCCGGTCGCTCAACCCAGGCCGCGCCCTGCATATAGGCGATGCTGGTGTCATCCACCTGCACCGCAATCCGCGCCACCGCCAGCGTCCGATCAGTCTCCGGCTCCAACACCAACAATGCCTCATCCGCTTTGGCGCTGACACCTTGACCCGCCGCCATCTGCGCATCGCTGGTCAGAGTCATCAATGAACCCAGCGGTTTTCCCCCGCCGCCAACATTGATACAGCCCGCCAACGCCGCCAGCAAAACCACCGGAAACCTGCGTAAAATCCTGCGCCTCATGGCTTATACTCCGGCAGCTTTGATCCGCCCAGCAAACTGCCGGCCCCCTGATTATCGACCTTTTCGGTTATGTCGCGCAAGGCCCGCGTCGCCGCACGCAAATCGCGGATCGCCGCCTCGGCAGCAGGCAAAGTGGTCTGACCCAGCTGCTGGGTTGCGGGACGCAAATCGCCCAAGGTCGCTTGCAAAGCATCCGCCGCCAGCCGCACCGATTTTGCCGCATCATCCACCGATTTCACTACCGAAGGCGCATTGGGGTCAAGCGCCCGATCCGCTGTCGCCGCCAGCTTTTGAAACGACGCCAGCGCCAGTCGCGCATCCGCCATCGTTGTTTGCAATTCGACCAATGTCCGTTTTACTTCGGGTGATGCATCGGCCAGATTGCTGGTCATCCGGTCGGTATTGGCGAGAATATGGGTAAAGCTCTTTTGATTTTCATCCGACAATAATTGGGTCAGCCGCTCGCTCAATGTCGCCAACCGGTCCAGCAGCAGCGGCGCATTGGCCAGCAATTCACCCAGCCCCCCACGCTTGGTCGGGATAACCGAAGCCCCTTCCGGCCCGATCTCGCTAATCTCTTTCGCGCCTTTCAGCCCACCATTGAGCAAAATGGTCGAACCGCCGGTAAAACTGCCCTGAATGGTGGCGGTAGTTCCCTGATAAATAGGAATTTTCGGGCTGACGTGAATCCGCACCCGAACAAAGCTGGGGTCTTTTTTCCACAGCTCAATCTCGGCAATCTGCCCCGCTGGCACACCGGCATAGGACACGCTGGTGCCCTTTGACAG
>JBEAOQ010000138.1:0-6044 GCA_041164845.1 Pseudomonadota bacterium
CTATCTGCCGCCTATGACCATCCGCCCCATCATCGAAGCCCCCGATGCTTTGCTCAAACAGATTTCTGCGCCTGTCACCGTGTTCGATGATGCGCTCAAAACGCTGATCGCCGATATGTTCGAAACCATGTATGCCGCGCCGGGCATCGGTTTGGCGGCAGTGCAGGTGGGTGTGGCTTTGCGGGTGGTGGTGCTGGATTTGCAAGATGCTGGCGATGATGCGGGTGATCTACCCGAAGGGGCCGAACCGCCAGAACCCGTGCTCAATCCCCGCATTTTTATCAATCCAGTGCTGGTCAATCCATCATCAGAGATGTCGGTTTATAATGAAGGCTGCCTCTCGGTGCCCGAATATTACGCCGAGGTTGAGCGTCCGGCAGCGGTGACTTTGCGCTGGCAAGATGCCGATGGCGCGGCGCATGAGGAGGCGATGAGCGGCATGTTGGCCACCTGCATCCAGCATGAAATGGACCATCTCGAGGGCATTTTGTTCATCGACCATCTCAGCCGGTTGAAACGCAATATGGTGCTGAAGAAGCTGGAAAAAGCGCGAAAATAAACCCCACCCTCTCTCCCCTTCAGGGGAGAGACACGCAGACTTGGTCATTTATGGCCTAGGTTGTAGTGACAAATTAGAGCGGGATGACATATGAATGAATCGCATGGGGATTTCCATAGGGATGATTTTGTGATTCAAGCGGCTGGCTGGGTTTTGGAGGCCAGCGGCTATGACGAGACCCTATTCTATGGATTTGCGCGACCGTGCTGTGTCGCGTGTTTTGGCTGGTGAGAGCGTCCGTTTGGTGGCGCTGACCTGAGCATCAGCGAGGCGACGGTTGTGCGCTGGTCGCAGCGTTACCGGGCGACAGGCAGTGCTGCCCCCGGTAAGGTTGATGGTTACAAGCCCAATCTTTTGTCTGGAGCGCACCGGGACTGGCTTCTGGCGCGGTCGGCATCGGACTTCACGTTGCGGGGGGTTTGTTGCAGAACTGGCGGATCGCGGGGTGAAGGTTGATTATGTTCAGGTCTGGCGGTTTGTTCACGCCGAAGGGCTGAGCTTCAAAAAAAGTGTGTTGCCCGCCGAACAGCTCCGGCCAAAGATCGCAAGGCGGCGCGCGCAGTGGAAGAAATATCAGGGGCGGCTTGATCCGGCTCGGCTCGTCGTCATTGACGAAACTTGGGCCAAGACCAACATGCCTGTCCTGAACTTCGCCGAAGGGGCTCCGCTACGGGGCTGGGCTCCCAAAGGCCAGCGGCTGCACGCCAAAGCGCCTTACGGCCATTGGAAAACCATGACCTTCCTCGCGGCCTTGCGCTGCGACAGGATCGACGCACCCTGCGTGTTGGATCAACCAATCAACGGCGCCAGCTTCCTTGATTATGTCGAGCAATGCCTCGTCCCAACCCTGTCATCGGGTGATGTCGTGATCATGGACAATCTCTCAAGCCACAAGCGGCCCGCCATCCGCACAGCGATCCACAGCGTCGGCGCGCGGCTCTTGTTCCTACCGCCCTACAGCCCTGACCTAAACCCAATCGAGCAGGTCTTTGCCAAACTCAAACATCTCATCCGCAAAGCCGCCGAGCGAACACATGAAACAACTTGGAGGTGCATCGGATCACTACCCGACAACTTCCCACCACACGAATGCAGCGCCTACCTCAAAAACTCAGGATATGGTCCAGCATAATGTCATCACGATCTAGAAAAGTGAGAATTTTGTCGCGAGCGGGATTTGGTGTCGCTTGGACTGGGGTAGTAAGAGTGAAGAATGCGGCGAGGGTGAGGATGTGCTTCATGCGAGAAATGGTGGGATAAAATGCGGGAGATGTCTAGGGCGGGTGATGGATTGCTTCGTCGCTGCGCCCCTCGCAATGACGCGGATTAATTATTCTGAACGTGGATGCGCGTTGCGATAGACATCTAGCATGACCGCCGCATCGACTTTGGTGTAAATTTGGGTGGAACCTAAACTCGCGTGGCCGAGGAGTTCTTGCAAGCTCCGCAAATCGGCACCGGCCCCCAATAAATGGGTGGCAAAGCTGTGGCGCAGGGCGTGGGGGGTGGCGGTGTTGGGCAGGCCCAGATGGATGCGGGCGGCGGCGACGGCTTTTTGGATGATGCCTTGGGATAATGCGCCGCCTTTGGCCCCGCGAAACAGCGGTTTGTTGGGTTCTAGCGGAAAGGGGCATTGCGCGGCATAGTCCGCCATGGCGGCGCGGATGATGGGGAGCAGCGGGACAATGCGCTGCTTGCCGCCTTTGCCCGTGACCATCAGGGTTTCGGTAAGTGGCAGGGCGGCGGCGGTTAGGGATAGGGCTTCGGCTATCCGCAGGCCCGCGCCATAGAGCAATAATAGCACCGCCCGATCCCGCACGCCGATCCAGCTTTCGGCGGCATTTTCAGTCACACTATGCGCCAGATTGACTGCTTCGTCGGGGGTTATCGGGCGGGGCAGACCTTTTTTGACGCGGGGGCCACGGATGCGCGGGGCGGCGGTGGCGGTGTCGCCCGATTGCAATTTGGCAAAGGCGATGAAATTTTTGATCGCGGATAATTCGCGGGCGGTGGAGCTGTTGGTCAGGCCATCGGCGCGGCGGGCGGCAAGGTGGCTGCGCAGGGGGGCGGTGGTGAGCGTGGCGATAGCGGGCCAGTCGGTTCCGCCGAGGGTTTCGAGCAAGCGGGCGGCGGCGGTGAGATAGGCGCGGATGGTGTGCGGCGAGCGGCGCATCGCGGCGAGGTGGGATTGGTAGGAGGTGAGGATTTCGGCGGGGGTCATGTGGGTTGTGTTGTGTTTGATTGAGAGATTGCAGCAGTTTGAGAGACCCCACCCCCGGCCTCTCCCCTGAAGGGGAGGGGGGAAGAAGGGGTGGCCCCTCCGCTAAAGGGGAGGGGAGAAGAAGGGGTGACAAGTTCGGTGGGGATGAGTTCGCCAAGTAGGCCATCGAGCAAGGGCATGCCTTGATCGGTGACGATGAGGCGGTTTTTGGTGTGGGTAAGCAAGCCTTGCTCCGTGTAAAAATCGCGTTTGGCGCGGTTTATCAGGGCGGTTTCGGGCAGGGCAAAACGGGCGGCGAGGGCGGAAATATCCACACCTTCGGCCAAGCGTAGACTCATCAGCAGGGCTTCAGACGCTTGTTCATTCAGGGCCAGCGGATGACATTCACTGATGCCATGGCCGTGTTTAGCCACCGATTCCAGCCAATTTTCCGGTTTTTTGTGACGGATGGTGGCCATGCCATCGCGCCGTCCATGCGCCCCCGGGCCGATGCCGACATAATCCTGATAGCGCCAATAGGTTAGGTTATGGCGGCTTGCTTCGCCCAATTTGGCGTGGTTGCTGATTTCATAGGCGGGGAGGCCAGCGGCTTGGGTCATGTCGCGGGTGAGGGCAAAAAGATCGCCCGCCGCATCATCATCCAGCGGGGTGAATTTTTTCATGCGAACCATTGTGGCAAATTGGGTTCCAGCCTCAATGGTCAGTTGATAGAGCGAGAGGTGGCTGGTGCCAAAGGACAGGGCACGGGCAAGTTCGGCGCGCCATTCTGCAGGACTTTGATGCGGGCGAGCATAGATCAGATCAAAGCTGACCCGGGGGAAATGGGATTGGGCAATGTCGAGCGCGGCGAGGGCGGAATTTATATCATGCAACCGGCCAAGGAATTGCAACGCCGCATCATCCAAAGCCTGTACCCCCAAAGACAGGCGATTGACCCCAGCGGCAGCGAGGCCAGCAAAATTGGCGGATTCGACCGAAGACGGGTTGGCTTCCAGGGTGATTTCGATGTCGTCGGAAAATCCCCATAATTTTTGCGCTTCATCAAGCAGGGCAGCGACCAAGGCTGGCGGCATTAAGGATGGGGTGCCGCCGCCGAAAAAAATGCTGGTGAGAGCTTCGCCGCTGGCCTGTTCGGCTTCAAAGCGCATATCGGTCAGCATGGATTTTTGCCAATGGCTATGATCCACGCTAGTGCGGACATGGCTGTTAAAATCGCAATAGGGGCATTTTTTCAGGCAAAAGGGCCAGTGGATATAAAGGGCGCGGGCCATGCGGCTTAGGGCAACTTTAACCCGTATAAGTCAAGATGGGCGATGATGGGGAAGGTATTTTTCTGGATTTTATTGGGGGTGGTGGTTGCGCCATGCCAGCTTGCGGCTGCTGAACCTCTGGTTGTGGGTAATTTTTCGCAAAAAATTCTGATCCTGCATAATGATGAGCGTAGCCGATTGGGACTGCCGCCACTGCAATGGAGCGAGGAACTTGCAGCGGATGCGCGGGATTGGTCGGAAACCATGGCGCGGCAGGGGAGTTTTGGCCATTCACCCGATGAATTGCGCGGAAATCAGGGGGAAAATCTGTTTCGCGGCAGTGCGGGAGATTATGATGTTGAGGAGATGATTGCAGGTTTTGTCGAGGAACGTGATGATTTTCATGCGGGCATTTTTCCCGATGTGGCGCGTGATGGCGATTGGAGCCATGTCGGCCATTATACCCAGCTGATCTGGCGGCGCACCACCCATGTTGGCTGTGCGATGGTCAGGGCAAAAGGGTGGGATTGGTTGACTTGCCGCTATGCGCCGGCGGGGAATGTGATGGGGGTAAGGGTGCCTTAGGCTATGGCGATATTTGGCTCAGGGAGGGCTGCGAACGGCACCGTTCTGTGCTTCCGGTGCTCACGGCCCAAATGGCCGCTCCGCTCCGGTTCTCGAACGGCACCATTCTCGCTCCACCCTGAGCCAAATCTCACCATAGCCTTGGGTGCCAACATTATGTGAATTGATCCTTTACCAATTTGGCAAAGGCGTCGGCGCGGTGGCTGATAGCGTGTTTTTCGGCAGGGTCGAGTTCGGCGAATGTCCGTGTGTCGCCGTTCGGCACGAACACCGGATCATAGCCAAAGCCCAATGTGCCACGTGGGGGCCAAGTCAGCGCGCCGGAAACGCGGCCTTCGTATAGGGCGGATGCGCCGTCGGGCCAAGCCAGCGCGAGGACGCACACGAAATGCGCGCTGCGGTCCACATCTGGGCCTTGTTCAGCCAATTTGCCTTCGACTTTGCCCATCGCCATATACCAATCACGGCCCGGCTGTCCTTCATATCGCTGACGTTCGGCCCAATCGGCGGTGTAAACCCCGGGCGCGCCATCTAGGGCATCAACGCATAGCCCGCTGTCATCGGCCAAGGCGGGCATTTGCGCAGCGGTGGCGGCGGCGCGGGCTTTGAGCAGGGCGTTGTCGATGAATGTGGTGCCGGTCTCGATCGGTTCGGGCAGGCCCAAAGCCCCCGCCGAGATGCATTCGACACCATAAGGGGCCAGCAGCGCGGAAATCTCGCGCAGCTTGCCCGCATTATGGGTGGCGATGAGGAGTTTTTTGAGGGTGGGATGGGTCATAGGGTTGTTTGTGATTCGGTAGAGCGAGATGACTATACATTGAATCGCCTTTTCGAGAGCATCATACAATCCCTGTGGAAATTTGGCCAATTCAGGTGATGGATTGCTTCGCTACGCTCGCAAAGACGTAAGTGGTTTAGCTTAAAATCATCATGCTCTAGATTTGGAGACGGGCCCCCGCCTGCGCGGGGGTGACGAATGGTGGTTATGTGCCAGCCACAGCCGCGTCTTGGGCCGCGAAGATTTTGTCGCAGCCGATGCGGGCTAGGCGGAGCAGGCGGAGCAGGCCTTCTTCGTCATAGGTCGCCCCTTCGGCGGTGGCTTGCACTTCGGCGATATGGCCGCCTTCGATCAGCACGAAATTGGCATCGGCATCGGCATTGCTGTCCTCGATATAATCAAGATCGAGCACCGGATTGCCTTTATAGATACCGCAGCTGACGGCGGCGACTTTGCGGGTGAGGGGGTCTTCGGTGATTGCGCCCGATTTCAGCAAGCCATTGGTCGCCAGTTTCAGCGCCACCCAAGCGCCGGATATGGCCGCAGTGCGGGTGCCGCCATCGGCTTGGATGACATCGCAATCGAGGACGATCTGGCGTTCGCCCAGTTTTTTCATATCGGTGACGGAACGCAAGGAACGGCCGATTAACC
>JBEAOQ010000139.1:0-5788 GCA_041164845.1 Pseudomonadota bacterium
CCCAGCGGCGAGGCTTTGGTGCGGATTGCGGAAAATGGCTCCAGCCTAATCGTCACCGTCGATTGCGGCGCTATGGCCTATGAGGCGCTGGACATGGCCCGCGCCGCCGGGGTCGAGGTGATTGTTGTCGATCACCACAAATGCGCCGCAGAACTGCCCAAGGCCTTGGCGCTGGTCAACCCCAATCGGCTGGATGAAAGCGATATGGGCGCAAGTTTTGGCCATTTGGCGGCGGTCGGTGTGGCGTTTTTGCTGGCGGTGGCCACGGTGCGCAATCTGCGCGAAAAAGGCTGGTTTGCGTCTCGCACCGAGCCGGATTTGTTTTCATTGCTGGATATGGTCGCGCTGGGCACGGTGGCGGATATGGCCGCGCTGCATGGGTTGAATCGGGCCTTGGTGGCGCAGGGGTTAAAAGTGATGGCCCGCCGCCAAAATATCGGCATGGCCGCGCTGATTGACGCCAGCCGGTTGAAAAATGCCCCCAGCTGTTCGGATTTGGGCTTTGCCTTGGGGCCACGAATCAATGCCGGCGGGCGTGTCGGCGAGGCGACGCTGGGGGTGCGGTTACTGACCAGCGACGACGAGGTTGAGAGCGCCGCGATTGCCGCGCAATTATCCCAGCTAAACGAAGAACGGCGCGGGATTGAGGCCGAGGTGCAAGAAGCCGCCGAAGCAATGATCGCCAGCCAGCACAACCGCGCCGTGATGGTATTGGCGGGACGTGGCTGGCATCCGGGGGTGATCGGGATTGTTGCAGGACGAATCAAGGAAAAGACCGGCAAACCCACACTGATTATCGCGCTGGATGATGAAGGTGAATTGGGCAAAGGATCGGGCCGTTCGATCAGCGGGGTCGATCTGGGCGCGGCTATTATCACCGCCAAAGAATTGGGTCTGTTGGTGGCGGGCGGCGGGCACGCAATGGCGGCGGGCCTGACCATCGCTGCGGACAAGGTCGCGGCACTAACCGATTGGCTGGATGCACGGTTGGGCGCGGATATTTTGGCAGCGCAAAGCAATCAAAGCATCGCCGTGGATCTGTCGATAGCGCCGGGCGGGTTAAATCCCGCATTGGTGGAATTGCTCGACAGCACTGGCCCGTTCGGCATTGGCTGGCCCGCGCCACGGGTGGTGGTGGGGCCGGTGCGGCTGGTCAAGGCCGATATAGTCGGCAGCGATCATCTGCGGTTGATTGTGCGCGGGCGTGATGGGGCCAGCTTCAAAGCTATCGCCTTTCGCGCCGCCAATGGTGAAATGGGACAGATTTTGCTGCATGGTGCGCGTGACCGGCAATTATGGCTGACGGGCCGCGCCAAAATTGACGATTGGGCATCGCGTCAATCGGTCGAATTGCATTTGGAAGACGCCGCCTTTGCCGATTAAGCGGCACATTTGCCCAAACTTGCATAAACTCGCTTGACCCCCGCCCGTGGCTTGCCTAAAGGCGCGGCCTACCAAGTGGCGACGCGCCATTATGGCCCCTTCGTCTAGCGGTTAGGACGCGGCCCTTTCACGGCTGAAACACGGGTTCGATTCCCGTAGGGGTCACCAAACCTGCATTTGCTACTATATAGCTATAACTGCCAAATGGCCCCCTCTGGCCCCTTCGTCTAGCGGTTAGGACGCGGCCCTCTCACGGCTGAAGCACGGGTTCGATTCCCGTAGGGGTCACCAAAATAGCCTCCATCGCCGGCCACCCCATATAACGTCCCTGCAATAAACAACCCAAACATTAACCTGTCCTTCAGAACAATCGCCTAAGTTACCTATTGAAGTAGTATAAAGGCGACGGGCTTTGTCAAAGACCACTCAGGGAAATTACCCGAAAAAACCTTCGGTAATCGCACGTTTTGGCCGTGCCGAACGCGATGTTTTGGCGTTGGGCATCACGGCGGCGGCGATCATCCTGTTTGTCGGCACAGGCGGGTCGGTGCTGTCGAAAATTGTCATTTCGGCCAGCGGCTTTGGCTTTGGCCCCGACCGTTTGCTGACCAACGCGCTGTTGCTGAATATCGCGCTGGTTATTTTCGGCTGGCGTCGCTACGATCAGCTGGATTTGGAAGTGCGCGAACGGCGCAAAGCCGAAGAACAAGCGCGGCTGCTGTCCGAAACCGATGCGCTAACCGGTTGCCTCAACCGCCGCAGCATTGGCCCCTCCACCGACAAATTAATTGCCGAAGCCAGTTCACGCGGCGAAGCCACTGCGTTCATTATGATTGATTTGGATAATTTCAAACAAATCAACGATTTCAATGGCCATGCTACCGGAGATCGGATCCTGATCGAATGTGCGCGACGGATCAGCGCGGCGATGCCAGTCGGTGCATTGGTGGCGCGGCTGGGCGGCGATGAATTTGCCTGTGTAATCGCCTTTGATCCGCGCAACAGCGATAAAATTGACCAAATCGCCCATGCCATCATCCATGGGGTATCTACGCCGGTCACCGCCGACAGCTTTCAAGGCTCGGTCACGGTGTCGCTGGGCATCACCCGCAGCGATAGCAACAAATCACTGGGCAATGGCCCGATTGATGCGGCAAATCTGCTGCATATGGCCGATATTGCCATGTATCAGGCCAAGAAAAAGGGCCGCAATCGCCATTTGTGGTTTGAAGGGACGATGGAAAATGAACTGCGTTATCGCAGCGAGTTGGAAAGCGCGATTCGCCACGGTATCCCCAAGGGCGAATTTATCCCCTATTACGAACAACAAATTGACCTCAATTCCGGCGAATTGGTCGGTTTTGAAATGCTGGCGCGCTGGCAATCGCCCAAATTGGGCTTGATCGGGCCAGAGGTTTTCATCCCCATCGCCGAAGAAATCGGCATGATTGCCGAACTTTCCGAATGCGTCATCGCCCAAGCCTTGCAAGATGCACGCGGCTGGAACCCCAAACTGACGCTTTCGGTCAATATCTCACCGATCCAATTGCGCGATCCGTGGTTTGCCCAAAAAATCCTGAAATTGCTGGTAACGGCCAATTTCCCACCCAGCCGGCTGGATATTGAAATCACCGAGAGCTGCCTGCATCAAAATGTCGCGGCGGTGCATTCGCTGGTCACAAGCCTGAAAAATCAAGGAATTAATATCAGTCTGGATGATTTCGGTTCAGGCTACAGCTCGCTGTCACAACTGCGCACCCTGCCGTTTGATCGGATCAAAATTGATCGCGGTTTTGTCGCCAATATGGCATCGGATACCGACAGCGAAACCATTGTCCAAACCATCGCCTCCTTGGGCAAAGGCTTTGGTCTGCCGATTACCGCCGAAGGTATCGAATCCAAAGAAGTGTTGGAAAAGTTGAAAAGTTTGGGCACTTTTAATGGACAAGGCTATTTGTATGGCGTTCCCGTTCCCGCGCATAAAGTGCTAGAAATGCTGGAATTACGTAATATGACGACACATGATCTGGGCGATACGCCGCAAATCTCTGCCGATGTTCCAGCGGTGGAGCAAGACCACATTGGTGAAGCCACCATCGCATCTCAAGCCGACATTCGCACCTCACGCCGCCGCGCATAATTAGCGATAAACGGAATTCATATCAGCCAGTTTGTTCCAAAATAAACATGGTTCGCGCTGAGACGCAGATAGTTTGCATGGCCATCGCATATCAGTTTAGCTCTGCGCCTTATCCTAACAAAATTTCGCACGGAGCCACGAAATCACAGAGTGACGTGATACAGTTGGCATTATTACTGATCGAAATGTCAGAATTTAAATATGGTTGCAGTAAATTACAGATTTATAGCCAACTTCCTCTCCTCCGTGCCTTCGTGGCTCCGTGCGAAATTACATATGCGATTGCCTTGGAGCGCTTGTGCTGAATATTGTGTGATTTTGCAGGAAGAACCACTTTTTAGAACTCGGGCATATTTATCCTCATTACGCCCTTCCTCTGCGCCTCTGCGCCTCTGCGCGAGTCGGTTTTATTACCTCTCCTGCGTGTGAAATTAATAAGCTAGAGCGGGCAGCGTTAAATCTGAATCAGACTGCCCGCTCTAGTTATTTGTTATCGCATCGTTTTAAGCTGAAAACCGGTTCCCACTTTTCAGCACGATGCTCTATAAGCCACAAAACCGCACTTCGGACTTTCACCAAAAGCAATCTCCCCCTAAAGCGCAGCCATCATGCGGATCAATTTCACCAAAATGCACGGGCTGGGCAATGATTTTATCGTGCTGGACGGGCGCGAGACGGCTTTGCCGCGCATGGATCGGGCGCTGGCCGCCGCTTTGGCCGACCGTCACACCGGAATCGGCTGCGATCAGTTGATTGTGCTGGAACCATCGCGCACAGCCGATTTCAAAATGCGGATTTTCAATCAGGACGGCGGCGAGGTTGAGGCTTGCGGCAATGCCACCCGCGCTGTGGGGCTGTTGCACGGCCAACCCGCCCGAATTGAAACAGCGGGCGGTATCCTCATCGCCACCCCATCCGACACCGGTATTGCCGTCAATATGGGCGCGCCGCGCTTTGCTTGGGATGCCATTCCGCTGGCCTATGCAATGGATACGCTGACCATGCCGGTGGGGTGGGAGACGCTGGAAAACCCAGCGGCGGTCAATGTCGGCAATCCGCATGTGGTGTTTTTTGTCGATGACAATCAATTGGTTGATCTTACTCGCCTTGGCCCGATTATCGAACATGATCCGCTGTTCCCAGCGCGGGTCAATGTCAATGTCGCCACGGTGACAGCCCGCCATGCCCTGTCGTTGCGCGTGTGGGAGCGCGGCGTCGGCGAAACAAGGGCTTGCGGCACGGGTGCTTGCGCATCGGCCATTGCCGCCATGCGGCGCGGGCTGTGCGATCGGCAGGTGACGGTAACGCTTGCGGGCGGCGATCTGCACATCGCATGGGACGCCGCCGGAGACATCACCATGACCGGCCCCGCCGCCACCAGCTTTGTCGGACATTTCAACCTTGCAGATTATCGCAAGCCTGCATGAGCGTGGACGTCATCTCGCTTGGCTGCCGGTTAAACCTATCGGAAAGCGAATCCATGCGCGGCATTCTGGCCGCTGCTGATGATTTGATCGTTATCAATTCCTGCGCCGTCACTGCCGAAGCCCTCAGCCAAACCCGCCAAGCCATCCGCCGTGCCCGCCGTGATCGGCCCGATGCACGGCTGCTGGTCACCGGTTGTGCCGCCGAAATTGACCGCGCTGCGATTGCCGCCATGCCCGAAGTGGACGGGTTAATCGCCAATGCTGCGAAATTAGACCCCCGTGCATGGAATATCGCGCCGCCCAACCTGACCACCTACCCTTCCCTGCTCCCCCGCGAAGGCGGGGGCCTCTTGCGGCATAGCACCACCCACACCCGCGCCTTTATCGCGGTGCAAAATGGCTGCGATCATGCTTGCACCTTCTGCGTCATCCCCCAAGGACGCGGGCCTAGCCGTTCGAAAAGCCAAGCTGCAATAATTGCCGAAATTACCCAGCAAATGGCGCTTGGAACCTGCGAAATGGTGCTCACCGGCGTTGATCTCACCGCATGGGGTGCCGATTTATCCGGCGCGCCAAAGCTCGGATCGCTGGTTTCGGCTATTCTCACAGCCTGCCCCACCCTGCCGCGTTTGCGCCTGTCATCGGTGGATGCTGCGGAAATTGATCCAGAATTGGCCGAATTATTCGCACATGAACCCCGCCTGATGCCGCATATCCACCTGTCGTTACAGCATGGCGATGATCTGATTCTGAAACGGATGAAACGCCGCCACATGCGCGATAATGCGGTCAAACTGGTAGCCAAATTGCGTGATAAACGCCCCGATCTGGCGGTGGG
>JBEAOQ010000140.1:0-3694 GCA_041164845.1 Pseudomonadota bacterium
TCACTCTCTCTTGCGCGCCGAATAATGTTAGTGCGGGCCAACCAGACATCCTCATTTGCTTTAGGCATACCCCAACAAAGATGTCCGAGCATTCCACTATCACCAGTGCCAAAGGTCAACCACGCAGTGTAACCCTTGATTGGAGTAACAACCGCAGAAGGTAAAAAGAGATCGTCTTGGTTGGTAAGGCGGTCGTCTTGCCTCGTGGGCGTATCTATCGGAAAGGCGTCAGAAGCATCAGTGCGGCAAATATGTGACGTAAAAATACCACTCTTTAGTTCAATCCAATGCCAATTACCTCTCGGCATCTTCGACAAAGTAGAGATAAAAGGCAAGTCGCCCTCGGTCGCCATGCTATGTAGTCGAAACAAAATTGCAGCGCGGCGCAAATGTCCACGTAAATCACGCCCAATCTGAGACTTAAGGAAGTTAGCACTGTCCAAAGTGCTATCAGCTAGCAAAATACCTTCATTCACACCACGCACGACATTGGCGTCCGTTTCTGGCGGAAAGGCTTTATCGAGCATCTCTTGGAATGACATGTAATTACCTTGCATTTTTTCGATACAAGTCAGTTACCGATTACAAACGCCCAAGTCAAGTAATTTTCTTAACTCGTTTAATTTTTGCATTTCGGGCAAACTCCACCCGCCGCAGTGAGATTACAATACCACGTTCACAAATCCCTAAATACAAGCCAGACCAAGCGAGCAAAACACAAAAGTGGTTTCACGACGCAACGCCATCCACCCCACCCCGCCCTACCTAAACGCGCTAATTCGTCCGCCATCATCCAGAATATACAGCGTCGATCCCGCCACAATCGGCGCCAGCGACACCGGATTGCCCAATCGGGTAAATTGGCGCACCGATCCATCACCGACTTGCGCCGCGTAAACCTCGCCGCGTGTATTGGCGATCCACAGATGGTCGCCCGCCAGCACCGGGCCAGTCCAGAAAATTTGGCCCTTTTTCTTCTTTTCATTGTGGAATTTGGCCAGCTGGGTGCTCCACCGCACCTTGCCCGTCGCCCGCGCAATACACAGCAGTTTCGAATCATCTGTCAGGGTAAAAATCCAATCCCCCGCCACCGCTGGCGTCGAAATCCCCGCCAGATTCAGCTCCCAAATCCGCTGGCCCGACACCAATTCATAGGCCGCCATCCGCCCGCCTTGGCCCAGCGCATAGACCCGCCCACGGTCAATAATCGGATCGGCGTCAATATCGGTCAACACCCCCACCGAGGTGGCCAATGATGTCCGCGACAAAGCATCCGACCACAAAACCCGCCCATTTTCATAGCGATAGGCGATCAATTCCCCCGTGGTAAAGCCGGAAATCACCGTCCCCTGCCCCGCTGCCGGAGCCGCCACACCAAACACGCCGGTCTCGCCAATCGACGCCGATTCCTGCCACAAAGCCTTGCCATCCTCGGCGGCCAATGCGTGAATTTCATTATTGGTGGTCATCACAAACACCGCACCAAAGGCCAATGTTGGCGATCCACGCAAGGGGCCAGATGGCTTTACAGACCAGATCAATTTGCCACTCTGCGCATCCAAAGCCGCCACTTCGCCAAGGCCGGTGGTGACATAAACCTTGCCCTCGCTATAGCTGGCCCCACCGCCAAACACCGCCGCCGCGCCATCGCCCGTCACCCGAAACGAATGAGTCCAAGCGGGCGCACCACTGGCGGCATTATAGCTGTGCAACATGCCGGATGTATCCATCGCAAACATCTGTCCCCCGCCCACCACCGGCGCGGCGGCCAGACGTTGTTTGGACGATGATCCGGCAATGCCCACGCTCCACGCCCGCGACGGAGCCGCCGCCAGCGCCAAATGGCCATAGCTTTTGTTGGCGGTTCCGCCCGGCTGCGCCCAATCGGCATTTTCGGTGGCGGGCGGCAAAATCACCGCCACTTGCGACAGATCGCTATCAACCTTGGCCCCCGATTCAATCCGGCTGAGGATCGGTATCCGATTGCCCAAAGTCGGAGTTGAGGCCACCTTGTCCTTTTTGCCAAGCACACTGCACCCCGACAGCGAAACCGCCGCCAACAGGGTCGCTGTGAGCATCAAATAACGAGAATATGAACCTGTTTTCATGCGTAATTATCCTAGAAGGCATTTATTCAAAAAAATCAATTCGTGGCAGAACCCGCCTCATTTTCTGGGTTTTTGGCAATGTCATCAACCGTATCAACCCCCAGCAATCCGGCCATTTGCCGCGCCCGCGCCCGCAGCGATTCGGGCGCATCCTTATCCTTGGCTATCGCCCCAAACAGCGGCGCGGCCAAATCCTTGCGCCCCTGTTTGACATAAGCCATCGCCACCAATTCGCCCGCGCTGCCAAACCACGGATTGCCCGGCACCGCCAAAGGCTTCAACCGCGCAATTACATCTTCGGGTTTGATCAAATCATAGCGCACGGCGGCAAAACGAATATTGGCCAGATCGCGAAACGGCTGCGGCGCGCTGGAATCGCTGGCGACAGCGGCATAAATCCCGCCCGCTTCATCGGTCTTGCCCTGCTTCAACGCCAGCGCGGCTTGCATCATCTGCGCTGCCGCCTTGCTGCCACCCGCGCCATCTTTAACCAATGCACTAAGCTGTGCCGAACCCGCCGCCGGATCGCCGCCGTCAACCTTGTCCAACGCCAAAATAAACTGCTCGGCCCGCGCCTCTTTGGTGGCGTCGCGGTGATTGTTCCACCACAATCCGCCGGCCAGCACCACCAAACCCGCCGCCGCCGCCATGCCCGCTTGCTTGCCATACCGCTTGATTTTATCCAGAAATTCGGCCTCGGCCAGCGCATCATCGACCTCGCGGACAAAGGCACCGGCTTGCGCATCCTGTGCAGCAGCGGCTTTTTCTTGCATGGTTTGGGGTGTTTGTGGACGCAGGGCCAAGGGGTAGGCTTTCTCTCAATTACAATTATCATGGCTGTTTAGCCTAAGCGCCACGCTTTTCAACGCCTATGCGCCGCAACTTGATTACAAATCCGCAGATGACGGCGTTATGAACAGATTTTACCCCAATTTCCGAGCCATAACCCCGCCATAAAGCCTGCGATAGGCATCCAACATCGCTGCCTCATCATATTCCACCTGCGCCCGCGCCCGATTGGCCGCCCCCACGCGGACACGCAAATCCCCATCATCCGCCAAAGCCAGCATCGCTGCACCCAGCCGCGCCTCATCTCCCACACTTGCCAAAAACGCTGCATTTTCCGCCGCCAACATCGGTGGACACCACCGCCAGACCTGCCGCCATTGCCTCAACCACCGAAATCGGAAACTGCTCGCTGTCCGACGACAGCGCATAGAGGTCAAACAACCCCACCACCTTGGCCGGCTGCGCAACAAACCCGGGCAAATGCACCCGATGCGCCACCCCGATGTGCAAAGCCTCATCGCGGATTGCCTCGCGGTCTGGCCCCTCACCAACAATCACCAACTGCCATTCCTCGGGCAAAGCCGCAAAGGCCCGCACCATTAGCGTCAAATTTTTCACCGGTTTCAAACCGGCCAGCGTCCCCAACCATTTTTCGCCGTCACGTTTAATCACGCGGGGCAAAGCATCCGCCTTGGGCCGCTCCAGATAATCCGCCGTTTTAATCCCATTAACAATCCGATGCACCCGCGATTTCGGCTGGCCCCACACGCTGCGGGCTATCCCCTCCAACCGCCGCG
>JBEAOQ010000141.1:0-2671 GCA_041164845.1 Pseudomonadota bacterium
GGGTGGCTTCGGCGCGGCCGGCGGACAATGACCAGTTGCTGATCCCCGTTCTGGCCCGATATTTCAGCGCATCGGTATGACCTCTGATCGCCAAACCGCTGCTTTCGGGGCCGACGGTTTCGGCAATGACCTTTAACAGTGCCAAAGCATCCGGCGTCAGGATCGTCGTGCCCAATTCAAACATCGCAAAATCGGCGCTGTCGACCAGATCAATCCGGATACCTTCGGGCGAGGCCTGCACCCGAACCATTTCGCGCAGCCGTTTCAGCTGCTGGGTGGTCGACATTTTCGCCGATAACAGCTGGGACAAATGCGCCGTGCGTTTGATTTTGCTGCCGCCTTCTTTGGGGCCGCCGGTGGCATCGCGCGGGATGGTCAGGGTTTTGGTGCCGGTTTGCCCCGCCCGGTGCGGATAATCATCGGCATCGGTGATCGATGAGCCTCCGAGCAAGCCATTAGACCCCGCGCTGCCTTGGCGCATTTTGACCAAGGTGGGGGTGAAATAATCGGCAATGCCCTTGCGCTGTTTTTCGGTGGTCGCCCCCAGCAACCACAGCAGCAAAAAGAAAGCCATCATCGCGGTCACAAAATCGGCATAGGCCACTTTCCACGCGCCGCCGTGATGGCCGCCCGCGACAATGGTGATTTTTTTGACGATAATCGGCGGCGGCAGATCATTTTTGCCGCGAGCGGGGGCGGGTTTGGCCATGCTTATTTCCCACGCAGCGCATCAAGCAATTCGGACAGACCCGGACGGAAATCATGCCCCAGACCCGACCTTGCACTTTCCACCACCAAGGGCTGGGGATAGCCATGCAGGCTGGCGATGATGATTTGTTTGACCACTTGAAAAATTTGTTCGTCCTCCTCGATCACGGTTTTGAGCCTGTTGGCCATTGGCGAGACCATGCCATAGGCCAGCAGCACCCCCATAAAGGTTCCGACCAGCGCCGAACCGATCATTCCGCCCAAAATGGCCGGCGGTTTGTCGATTGAACCCATGGTTTTGACCACCCCCAAAACGGCGGCAACAATCCCCAGCGCGGGCAGAGCATCGGCCAGTGTCGAGAGATTATGTTGGGGTTCGTGCATTTCGTGAAAGATGGTTTTCATCGAATTATCCATCACGTCCTCAACCGCGTGAACCTCCAAAGTGCCCGATGACACCACAATCAAGGTCAGCGTGTCGCAGATCAGTGCGATCAATTCGTGATTGGCCAACAGGCGGGGATATTCCGCGAACAGCGCCGAATTTTTCGGATCGGTGACATGGCTTTCCATCGCCACCGGCCCTTCGGTGCGCAGCATTTTCATCAGCTTGGTGGTCAGGGCGATGGCGTCAATATGGTCTTGTTTGTTGTGCCGTGATCCTTTGAAAATCTTGCCAAAAGACGCGCCAAAGGCTTTGAGGCCATGCAGCGAATTACCGGTGATGATCGCCCCCGCCGCCGCGCCCAAAATGATGAGCAATTCATGCGGAATCGCCTCCATTACTGGCCCCAGTTTGCCGCCGGTAAAGGCAAAGCCGCCGAACACCATGACATAAAGAACGACGATACCTATTGCCGCATACATGTTGAATTTCCCCGAGAATAAATACAATAATTAACGAATGACATCGAACAGCGTCAGACCGGCCAATTTGACAAAACTGGCCTGGCTGGCTTGAAGGACGGTGGTAATTTGTTGCAATTGGGCGATGGTGGTGGCCAGATCGGTGCCGCCGATATGGGCTTCGGTTTCGCTGCGCTGGCCCGCCAAATTATCGCGGATGCTGGTGGTGGTGTCGATCCATGACAGCCGCGCCCCGATGATGGTTTGACCGGTCGAGATGGCATCTTGGGCGGCGGTTAGCTTGTCCAATGCCCCGCGTGCAGCAGCGGCGGGATCGCTGGCGCCGCCTTGTAAATCAGCCGCCAATTGTTTGACCGTGGCCAGCAGATCGCTGGCGCTGCCGCCGCTGGTGAAATTGAGAAATTCGGGGCCGGTCAGCGAACGCACGACCGACAATCCGCCGCCCAGCGCGACACTATCCGACGCAGTGGTGCCCGCATAGCTGGCATTGCCCGCTGCATCTAATGTATAGGCCGAACCAGCGGCATCGCCGCCAAACAGGGCATGGCCAGCGGTATCGCGGCTGTTGACCAAGGAAACCAAATTGCCCTGCAAAGCGCCAATTTCTTGGCCGATGCTGGCGCGTTGGCTGTCGTTCAATGTGCCATTGCTGGCCTGTATCGCCAGTTCATGGATACGGGTGACGACGGTAGACAAATTGGTCAGGGCATCATCGGCCAAGATCAGATCCGATGCGGCGCTTTGGGCATTGGCGGTATCGGCGGTGGTCAGCAGATTGGCGCGTTCCAACTCACGCAGACGCGCCGCCGCCACCGGATCATCGGCGCTGCTGGTAAGCCGGTTGCCGGTGCTGATTTGCGATTGCAGATATTCGGCACGGCTGCGCAATGTCCCCATATCATAGGTTGCGCGGTCATAAAATGCGGCGGTGCTGATCGGGGTCATGGGCCTGTCACCTGATGTTGAGGATGGTATCAAACAGGGTAGAGGCGACTTGCATCACCTTGCCCGATGCTTGAAATGCCTGTTGATATTTGAGCAGATTGGTCGCTTCTTGATCGAGATTGACCCCGGTTTGCGCTTCTAATGCGGTTGT